>JARXKO010000114.1 GCA_030271595.1 Pseudomonadota bacterium
GCGATGCGCTCGGCAATCGCGCCATCATCTGCAACGGCGCCGGCAATTTCTCCGGTTGGTGGCACCGTTACTGGCATTATGGGCCGATGCCGACCCAGCTCGCTCCGACCAGCGGGACGATGGGCTATGGCCTTCCCGCGGCGGTCGCGGCGGCGCTACGCTTCAAGGACCGGCCGGTGGTCTGTGTCGCCGGCGATGGCGATTTCCTGATGAACGGCCAGGAACTCGCGACCGCCGCCCAATATGGCGCGGACCTGCTCGTCATCCTCGTCGACAATCAAAGCTACGGCACCATCCGCATGCACCAGGAGCGCGACTATCCCGAACGCCTGTCGGGCACCGCCCTCGCCAACCCGGACTTCGCCGCGTTCGCCAAAGCCTTCGGCGGGTGGTCTGAAACGGTCGCGAAGACCGCTGACTTCGCCCCCGCGCTCGGCCGCGCAATGGAGCGCACGGGCATCCGCCTGATCCATTGCAAGACCGACGTCGAAGTGATCACCAACGCGACCACGATCAGTCAGCTGCACCAGCGCTGACATGGCCGCAATCCGACTCGTCGATGCTGCTCCGGCGAGCGCGGACGCGGCGTACTGCCTCGAGCGCTATTTCGAGGAACTTGGAGCGCGCTTCGACGGCGGCTTCGATCCCCGGCTGAGCGAAGCCCCCACGCTCGACGAATTCGCCCCGCCCGGCGGCGTATTCGTCCTTGCCTATCTCAAGCGGCGGCCAGTCGGCTGCGGCGGGTTCAAGCGGCGGACGAAGGACACCGCCTATCTCAAGCGCATGTGGGTTGATTCCGGGGAGCGTGGCCGCGGCCTTGGCCGAACGTTGCTGGACGAACTCGAGCAGCGCGCCTTCCGGCTCGGCTATCGCAAGGTCTGTCTCGACACCCACCGCAGTCTGGCCGAGGCCCAGCACCTTTACCGCAGCGGCGGCTATGTCGAAGTCGCCCCGTTCAACGCCGAGCGTTACGCCGATCACTGGTTCGAAAAAACCCTCGCCCCGCGTTAATAGTCGACATCGCGGGCGAAATAGTCGTTGAGCCGGCGCGCAATGTCGAGATCGTCTTTCCACACGAAATAGGGGCGGCCGATGACCGGCGGCACCGGAGCCGGGGTTTCGAGCCACAACCAGCTGGCCGAGCCCGGCGCGGCAATGGCTTCGATCTGTTCGGCAGAGATGGCCAGGACGCGCTTGCCGGCATCGACTGGTCGTGGAAGCGTACCCCGGGCGGACATTTTCTCAAGCTTCCTTTCAGAATTAACGAGGCCGATCAAAGGCGTAGCGTTTGGCGGGAAGAATCGGTCCATCCAATCGCATCCGATTCGGACGGGCCGCGGCGCTGCTCCCGCTGCGCCTCCGTGGTCCCCGTCGCACCGCCCACTGAAACCGCGCCTCGCCACCGGTCGCTTGGTCTGGCATTGCAGCCTGATGCTTGCAGACCGCACTCGGGGAAGACCCGCCGCCGCCGCACATCGATCGCGATGAGCACGACCGACACCGTGTTCGCCGGCTCGATCCCGGCGCTCTACGACCGCTACATGGTGCCGATGCTGTTCGCGCCTTTCGCGGCACTGATCGCGGAACGGGCCAGGGCGCTGGAGCCGAGCCGAATCCTCGAAACCGCCGCCGGTACCGGGGTGGTGACCGACGCCCTCCACCGCGCGCTGCCCGAGGCCGAGATTATCGCCACCGACCTCAATCAGCCGATGCTCGACATCGCCGCGCAGCGGGTGCGCTCAGCCACCGTGCGCTTCGCTGCCGCCGACGCCACGGCCTTGCCGTTCGAGGATCAATCCTTCGACCTCGTGGTCTGCCAGTTCGGAATCATGTTCTTCCCCGACAAGGTGCGGGGCAACAGCGAAGCGCGGCGCGTGCTTCGCGACGGCGGGACATATTTGCTTGCGATCTGGGACTCGATCGAGCGCAACCCCGCGACCGGCGCCGCCGGCCGCGCGGTCGCGGCGCTGTTTCCGGGCAACGATGCCGCATTCTACGAGCGCATCCCGTTCCGCTATCATGACGTCGCGGGAATCGAGCGCGACCTGCGCGCCGCCGGGTTCAGCACCATCGCCATCGACACCATCGAATTGCGCACCCGCGCGCCATCGGCCCGCGACGCCGCGCTCGGCCTGGTCCAGGGGTCGCCGATGCGCTCCGAGATCGAGGCCCGCGACCCGGCGCTGCTCGAACCGGCGACCGCTGCTGCCGCCGACGCGCTAAGCCCGTTCATCGGCCCCGACGGCGCCCTCGACGCGCCGATGTCGGCGCATATCGTCAGCGCGGTCAGATAAGTCCCGCCAGCGGCGACGACGGGTCGGCGTACAGGCGCTTTGCCATCCGCCCGGCGAGATAGGCGAGGCGCCCGGCCTCGACCGCGGCCTTCATCGCCCGCGCCATCAGCACCGGCTCCTTGGCCTCGGCGATGGCGGTGTTCATCAGCACCCCGTCGCAGCCCAGTTCCATCGCCACCGCGGCATCGCTCGCGGTGCCGACCCCGGCATCGACCAGCACCGGCACGTTGGCGCCTTCGACGATCAGGCGGATGGTGACGCGGTTCTGAATGCCAAGGCCTGATCCGATCGGCGCTCCGAGCGGCATGATCGCGACCGCCCCGGCTTCCTCGAGCTGCTTCGCGGCGATCGGATCGTCGACGCAATAGACCATCGGCTCGAACCCTTCGGCGACCAGCACTTCGGTTGCCTTCAGAGTCTCGCGCATGTCGGGATACAGCGTCCGCGCTTCGCCCAGCACCTCGAGCTTGACCAGGTTCCAGCCGCCAGCCTCGCGCGCCAGGCGCAAGGTGCGAATGGCCTCATCGGCGGTGAAGCAGCCCGCGGTGTTGGGCAGATAGGTGACCTTCTTCGGGTCGATAAAATCGGTCAGCATCGGCTGCGAGGGATCGGAGATGTTGACCCGCCGAACCGCGACGGTGACGATCTGCGCCCCCGACGCCTCGAGCGCCGCGGCATTTTCCTCGAAGCTCTTGTACTTGCCGGTGCCGATGATCAGCCGCGAGGTGAACGTGCGCCCGGCGACGGTCCAGCTGTCGGCCTTGATGCTTTGCGCGATGCTCACTTCAACCCCCGCCGACGAAATGGACGATCTCGTAATCGTCGCCGTCCTCGACCATCGTCTGCGCCAGAAGCGAGCGCGCGACCACCGCGAGATTGCGCTCGACCGCGACTCGATGCGGGTCGAGTCCAAGCTCGTTGAGCATGTCGGTAATGCTGATCCCGCCGTTGACCCGGCGATGTTCACCATTGACCCGAATTCCAAGGGTACCGTCGAGAGACATTGACAAACGGCAGATAGGAATGTCCACCCCGCGGCGCAAATGGACCATGTGATTTTTGTCTTGAACGGGCCCAACCTCAACCTGCTCGGAACCCGCGAGCCGCGGCTTTACGGCACGCAGAGCCTGGCCGAGATCGAGGCCATGCTGGTCAAGCGGGCGGCGACGCACAAGGTCAAGCTCGACCTGCGCCAGTCCAACCATGAGGGCGTCCTGGTCGATTGGCTGCACGAGGCCCTGGCCAAGGCGGCGGGCGTGATCATCAACGCCGGCGGCTACGCCCACACCTCGATCGCGCTGCGCGACGCGGTCGCGGCGCTGCCCATTCCGGTCATCGAAGTGAACATGACCAACGTCCACGCCCGTGAGCCTTTCCGCCGCCAGAGCCTGATCGCGCAGGTCGCGCGCGGATCGATCAGCGGCTTCGGCGCCTTGAGCTACGGGCTTGCACTGGACGCGGCGGCGAGCCTCTGCAAGGGAGCGGGCGCGACCCCGGCCCCAAACCAGATTCAATGAGGGACTAGACATGGCCGATCCCGCCAAGGGCGACAAAAGCAGCGCGATGCGCGTCGACACCAAGCTGGTCCGCGAGCTCGCGGCGCTGCTCGATTCAAGCAACCTGTCGGAGATCGAGGTCGAGGACGGCGACCGCCGGATCAAGGTGCGGCGGGATGGCACCGCGGGCGGTGCGGCTCACCCGGTTCCAGGTCCCCATGCTCCGGCAGCCGCTGCTTCGGCGAGCGAATCCGCGGCGGCTCCAGCGGCGGATTCGGAACCCGCCGGGACCGTGGTCAAATCGCCGATGGTCGGCACCGCCTTCCTCTCGCCCGAACCCGGCGCCAAGCCGTTCGCCAGCGTCGGCGACAAGGTCAAGGCCGGCGACACTTTGGTGATCATCGAGGCGATGAAGGTCATGAACCCGATCACCGCGCCGACCGCTGGCACCATCCGCAAGCTCTACGTGTCCGACGCCCAGCCGGTCGAATTCGACCAGCCGCTCGCGATCATCGGTTGACCCGGGCCCGCGCGGCGATGCCGATCAAGAAACTGCTCATCGCCAATCGCGGCGAGATCGCGCTCCGCATTCACCGCGCCTGCCACGAAATGGGAATCAAGACCGTGGCCGTCCATTCGACCGCGGATTCCGAAGCGATGCATGTCCGGCTGGCCGACGAAACGGTGTGCATCGGCCCGCCCCCGGCCAAGGACAGCTATCTCAACATCCCCAACATCATTTCGGCCGCCGAAGTGGTCCACGCCGACGCCATCCACCCCGGCTACGGCTTCCTCAGCGAAAATGCCCAATTCGCCGAGATCGTCGAATCGCATGGGCTGATCTGGGTCGGACCCAAGCCCGAGCATATCCGCACGATGGGCGACAAGATCGAGGCCAAGCGCACCGCAGCCCGTCTCGGTTTGCCGCTCGTGCCGGGTTCCGACGGACCGCTGACCAGCGCCAAGCAGGCCGCGGAAATGGCGGCGGAGATCGGCTATCCCGTGCTGATCAAGGCGGCTTCGGGCGGCGGCGGCCGCGGCATGAAAGTGGTCGAGGGCGAAGACGAGCTCGAAAGCCTTATGGGCCAGGCCGCGTCCGAGGCCAAAGCGGCGTTCGGCGACGACACGATCTACATGGAAAAATATCTCGCCGATCCGCGCCACATCGAATTCCAGGTGTTCGGCGATGGCGCGGGCAATGCCATCCACCT
>JARXKO010000115.1 GCA_030271595.1 Pseudomonadota bacterium
GGCGTTGCGCAGCGCCTCCTCCAGCGTCTGGCGCATCATCGCCCGGTTGGGCAGGCCGGTGAGTGAATCGAACCGCGCCAGGCGGGTGATTTCCTGTTCCGACCGGCGCTGTTCGGTAAGGTCGTTGCCGATGCCGCGAAAGCCGAGGAAGCGGCCGCGCTCGTCGAACACCGGATTGCCCGACAGCGACCAGTGCACGTCCTGCTTGCTCGCCGGGCGCACCACCACGTCGGAGAAGGGGAAGCGCGCCGACAGATGGAAGCCGAGGGTCTTGCGCTCCTCGATGCCCTGCGAGCTGACATTGTCGACCGACAGCAAATCGGTGAAGCGGCTGCCGAGCAATTCCTCGGGCTGGCACTGGAAGTCCTCGGCCAGCTGCTCGGAAACATAGGACAAGGTGCCCTCGGCGTTGGTTTCCCAGAACCAGCCGCGGCCGGAGGATTCGAATTCATCGACAAAGCTCTGCGCCTTGCGCGCCTGCACCTCGAGCCGCAGCCGGCGGCGGGCATGGGCAATCTGGCTGCGCGCTCCGGCCAGGCTGTAGGCGACCATCAGCAGCGACAGCAACGCCACGCCGGCGATGATCAGCGCGTTGTCGGTGAACATGATCGCGGTGGTGGTCGCGACCAGGGCATTGACGCTGGCCAGCGGCGGCGAGCCAATGGCCGCGACCGCGGTTGCGGCGATGCCGCCGAACATCGCCGCCGCGACCAGGCTGTCGGCGCCGGCGAACCCGTGCAACTGAAGACAACGGCCGAACTGGATCCAGGCGATTCCCGCGACTGCGAGGTAGAGGCATAGGCAGCGCACCATGGTCGACGGTTCGATCTCGAGCCGGTCGCGGACATGCATCGCGAACACCGCCGCGCCGTCGAGCGCAAGCACGACGCCGAGCATCAGCAGCGGATTGTGGATGCCGGCGATGGTTGCAAGCCGCGGATCGAGGACCAGGCAGGTAACGCCGATCAGCAAGTGAATCGCGGCGAGAAATATTGGAGCCCGCTGAAGCGCTGCCAGGCGCCAAGAGGCGAGCGAATTTTCCTCTGGGGTTTCGGCGGCCGAGAAGTCGAGCCACATCGCTTCGCCGAACGACGAGCGCTCGCTCCCTTCGGGAGCCTCCACCGCTTTTGCAAACCGCGATCGCCGCATTGCTTCCCCACGAACCCGCGAACACCAACTCGCCCTTCGGGCCGGAGCGCGAAAGCAGGATTAACGACGGCGGGTTAACAGCTTGGCGAAGGAGCAGGGTTAGCGGCCAGTTAAGGCCCTTGGCCGGGATCGGGTTGGAGTTCGAAGGTCCTCGCCCGGCGCAGCTCGGGAAACCACCACCACCAGGTCAGGACGACAAGGATCGCTCCGACACCGCCGGCGATGACCGATGCAACCGGGCCAATCAGGGCGCCGATGAAGCCCGATTCCGCCTCGCCCAATTCGTTCGAAGCGGAGATGAACAGCGACGACACCGCGCCGACCCGGCCGCGCATCGAATCGGGGGTGTAAAGCTGGATCAGCGACTGGCGGACGTAAACGCTGAACATGTCGGCCGAGCCGAGGATCGCGAGGCACAGCAGCGAAAATGTCATGTTGGTGGACAGGCCAAAGGCGATGGTCGCGGCGCCGAACGCGGCGACCGCGGCGAGCATCTTGACCCCGACATTGGATTTGAGCGGCCGGATCGCGAAGAAGGCAGCGGTCAGGGTTGCGCCCACCGCCGGCGCGGCGCGCAAATGGCCCAGCCCCTCGGGGCCGGCGTGGAGGACATCGCGGGCGAACACCGGAAGCATCGCAGTCGCACCGCCGAGCAGCACCGCGAACAGATCGAGGCTGATGGCGCCGAGTACGAGCCGGTTGCGGCGCACATAGCGCAACCCTTCGACCATCTGCGCCCACGGGTTCGGCCGCTCGGCCATGCTGGACAGCGCCACCGGGGCGATCATGAACAATCCGGCAAGCGCCACCGCGAACAGCAGGGTGCTGGCGAGATACGGCGCTTGCGGCGACCAGGCATAGAGATAGCCGCCGATGGCCGGGCCGGCGATCGCACCGGCCTGCCAGGCGATCGAAGACATTGCGATCGCCCGCGGCAGGATGTCGCGCGGCACCAGATTGGGGGCGAGCGCGCCAAGTGCCGGACCGGCGAAGGCGCGCGCCACCCCCAGCAGGGCGGCGACCGCGTAGAGCACATTGAGGGTCGTGGTGCCGCGTGCAGCGAACAGCGCGAGCGTCGCGGCGCAGCCAAGCTCGAGCGCAATCGCGGCGCGGGCGATCCAGCGGCGGTCGACCCGGTCGGCGGCCCAGCCGGTGACGAGGGTGAGCAGGAACAAGGGCACGAACTGGACCAGTCCGACGATCCCGAGGCGCAGCGCGGCCTCCTTGATCCCCATGGTCGACCGGGCGATGTCATAGACCTGCCAGCCGATGACGATGACCATCGCCATCTGGCCGATGGTCGCGGTCAGCCGGGCGAGCCAGTAATGGCGGAACGAAGCATAACGGAAGGGCGGTGGGAGGAGACTCACCTGGCCCGCCTAGTCAGACCCCGGGCGGCGGGCAAGCTAGGCGCACGGCGGCTCGGGCTCGGCGCCGACTCCGAGCCGGCGGATCAGCGGCGCCATGGTCAGCCCCTGGACCAGGATCGAAAAGGCGACAACGATGAAGGCCGCGGCGATGATCGGCTCGCGCTCGGCCACCGAGTCCGGAATCGCCAGCGCAAGCGCCAGTGCAAGCGCGCCGCGAAGGCCGCCCCACACGAGCACGTGCTGATAAGCCAACGGTAGCCGTAGCCGGGTCGGCCGGAACAACGCTGCGAGCGAATAGATCGACAGCGCCCGCCCGGCCAGCACCAGCAGCACGACCAGCCCAAGCCCGAGGACGTCGCGGGGATGAAGCGGCTGGCTGGCGGCGTTGATGCCGATGAGGATGAAGACGAAGCTGTTGGCGAGGAAGGCGAAATAGGCCCAGGCGTTGTCGAGATCGGTGCAGCCGCGGGCGCTCAGCACCCGGTGCCAGCCGACATTGCCGAACAGCAGTCCGGCGGTCAGCGCGGCAAGCACGCCCGAGCCGCGGAAATGTTCGGCGACCAGAAACGAGCCATAAGCGGCGACGGTGGTGATGGCGATTTCGACCAAACTGTCATTGGTGTTGTAAGCGATGACCATGGCGATCCCGCTGGCTATGGCGCCAGCGGCGATGCCGATCGCAGCGGTGACGAGGAAGCTCGGCACCGTCGCCGCCAGGTTGGCCGACTCCCCGCCGGCGATCCCGACGAGGACGGCGAAGGCCACGGCGACGACCGCGTCGTTGAGCAGACTTTCGGATTCGACCACCATCGCCAGCCGCTTCTGGGCGCCGATCTCGCGGAATGCGGCGATCACCGAGACCGGGTCGGTGGCCGCGATCAGCACCCCGAACAATGCCGCTCCAATCAGGCTCCAGCCCATCCAGTAATGCAGCCCCAGGGCGACCGCGGCGGCGGCGATGGCGACCCCGGCGAGCGACAGGGTTAGAGTCACCGGAAGCTCGCGCCGGAAGTCCTTCCATTCGAGCTGGAGCGCGGCTTCGAAGATCAGCGGCGGCAGGAACACGCCGAAGATCAGTGCGCGCGACAAGGGCAGTTGCGGGGCATTGGGCAGGAAGGCGATGGCGATGCCGGCGACCACCAGCCCGGTTATGTACGGCATCCCCAGCTTGCGCGAGAGAATCGCGATCAGGCATGCGACCAGCAGCAAGACTCCGATCGAGGTCATGGATCCGCCCGTCATGGCGAGTCCATAGCAAGCAATGGCGGCAGGGCCAGCGGAAGAGGCTAGCCCGCCGCCAAAAATTACGCGGTCAGCTCCACTTCGCGGTCAGTCTCTTGCGGTGCCTGGCCGCGCTCGACGCGTTTCAGGAACTGGACGATGTCGTCGATCAGCCGGTCCTTGTCGGTTTCGAACAGGCCGTGAGCCGAGCCGGGATATTCGATCAGCTTGGCCTGGGGCAGGGCCTTGGCGACCACTCGTCCAGTGGCGTCGATCGGCACCGTCTGGTCGGCGTCGCCGTGGATCACGAGCGTCGGAATGTCGCCGAAATTGGCCAGGTCGGGGCGGAAGTCCGTGGTCCCAAAGGCCTCGGCGGCCTTCAAGATATTGTGGATGCTGGCCATCATCGTCTGCCGCCAGCTATCCATCAGCACTTCCTGGCTGACCGGCCGGTCCATGAAACCGACGCCATAGAAATCCTTGAAGAAGCCGGTGAAAAAGGATTTGTGATCTTCCTTCATTCCAGCCGACATCTCGTCAAATGTTTCCTTGGGGACGCCGTTGGGATTGTCCGAGGTCTTGGGCATGTACGGGACGACGGAGCTGATCAGCACGGCGGCCGTGGTTCGGCCGGGATATTTGGTCTGGAAGCGAGCGACCTCGCCGCCGCCCATCGAGAAGCCGACCAACGCGATCTTGCCGGAGATTCCGGCCTGGTCGAGGATCGCCGCGACATCGTCGGTGTAGGTCTCGTAATCATTGCCGTTCCACGGCTTGTCGGACCGGCCAAAGCCGCGACGGTCGGGAATGATCGCCCGGAACCCCTGCTCGGCGAGCTTGATCCCGGCCTGGTCGAATGTGTCTCCGGTCAGCGGCCAACCGTGCAGCAGGACCACCGGCGGACCGGCACCCCAATCCTTATAATAAAGCTTCGTGCCATCTTTGGACTTGGCATAGGGCATTGGGGACTCCTAAAAAACGCGGGTCTATATCCAACTCCCATCGCAGGCGAGAGTTGCGCGGCACTGGCTTTCGTTGCGGCAAAGTGGCGGTACGGGAGGATGGCTGGCTGAAACCGCTTGCGTTCCTGTTTCGTTCCGCTATCATCGAGCGATGGCGAAGCTCAAGGCCCGTTATGTCTGCCAGGCTTGCGGATCGGTGGCGTCGCGCTGGCAGGGGCAGTGCGCCGATTGCGCCGAATGGAACAGCCTGGTCCAGGAATCGGCGCAGGTGTCGAACATCTTCG
>JARXKO010000116.1 GCA_030271595.1 Pseudomonadota bacterium
CGGATCGCGCGGCGGCCGGCCTTGTCCTCATAGGCCGGGCCGATGCCGCGGCGGGTGGTGCCGATCTTGCCGGCGCCGCTGGCGTCCTCGCGCAGGCCGTCGAGGTCGCGGTGGAGCGGCAGGATCAGCGGGCAGGTCTCGGCGATGCGCAAGACGTCGGGCGTGACCGCGACCCCCTGGCCGGCGATCTTCTCGACCTCGGTCCTGAACGCCCACGGGTCGAGCACGACTCCGTTGCCGATAACCGAGGGCGTGCCGCGCACGATTCCCGACGGGAGAAGCGACAATTTATAGACCTGGTCGCCGACGACGAGGGTGTGGCCGGCGTTGTGCCCGCCCTGGAAGCGGACGACCATGTCGGCGCGGCTTGCCAGCCAGTCGACGATCTTGCCTTTGCCTTCGTCGCCCCACTGGACTCCGATGACGGTCACATTAGCCACGTAAATTCCCCGGTTGAAGGCGTGCGCCTGTTAGGGTCCGGCGCCGATTGCGTCCAGCACCGCCAACGATTGATTGGCCGAAATTTGTTGGCTATCCGGAACAGGACGCGCTCGTCACGCGTATTGCAGCGCTGGAAGTCCTAAGCATTATGTGCGGCGGGCAACCTGCCAACCACAGGGGAAGACCTCATGAAGACCACGACCATTCTCGCCATTGCTCTGGGCGTCGGCGCCCTTTCGGCGTGCAACAAGACGCCGCAAGACGCGGCGGCCGACAATATCGAAGCCAATGCCGACAACACCGCCGACACCCTGGAAGCCAATGTCGACAATAGCGCAGACGCGATGAAGGCCAATGCCGACAACACCGCCGACGCGATCAAGGCCAATGCCGACAACACCGCCGACGCGGTGCGCAACGGCGCGGCCGACGCCAACACCGCGACTCATTAATCGCATCGATCCGCTCGCACGCAGGCGGATCGCCAGGGCGCCTCTCCGGAGGCGCCCTTTTTTTGTCTAGAAACCGAGCGGGACGACTTCGCGGACACCGCGAATCGCGGACAGCCGGCGGGTCACCTCGGGCGTGATCGGATCGTCGACCGCGACCAGTGCGATCGCCTCGCCCCCGGCATCGCGGCGGCCAAGGTTGAACGTCGCGATGTTGATCTTGCTTTCGCCAAGCGTGGTGCCAAGCGCGCCGATGAACCCGGGTTCGTCATTGTTGACGATGTAGATCATCTGGCCGGTCAGCTCGGCCTCGACCGGGATGCCGAAAATCTTGACCAGCCGCGGCGCGCGATTGCCGAACAGGCTGCCCTCGACCCGGAGCGGGCCGTGATCGGTGCCCGCGGTAACCGCTACGAGGGTATGATAATCGCCTTCCTGGGCGCTGCGGATCTCACGCACGTCGATCCCGCGCTCCTTGGCCAGATAGGGCGCGTTGACCATGTTGACCGAATCCGACCAGCTCGACATCGCCCCGGCGAGGACCGCGCCGGTGATCGGCTTGATATTGAGCTCGGCTGCGGCGCCTTCGACCTCGACGTCGATCGAACGGATGCCGGCCCCGACGATCTGCCCGAGCAGCCGGCCGAGCTTTTCGGCGAGCGCCATATAGGGTTTGAGGCGCGGCGCTTCCTCGGCGGTCAGCGAGGGCACGTTGACGGCGTTGGTGATCCCGCCAAGCAGCAGGAAATCGCTCATCTGCTCGGCGATCTGAAGCGCGACATTGACCTGCGCCTCGGTGGTCGAGGCACCGAGGTGCGGGGTGCAAATCAGGCCCGGTGTTCCGAACAGCGGGTTATCCTTCGCCGGCTCCTCGGCAAAGACGTCGAGCGCGGCGCCGGCGACCTGCCCGCTCTCAAGCGCCTCCTTGAGCGCGACCTCGTCGATCAACCCGCCGCGCGCGCAATTGACGATGCGCACGCCGCGCTTGGTCCGGGCCAAGGCGTCGCGGCTGAGGATGCCGCGGGTCTGGTCGGTCAAGGGCGTGTGGAGGGTGATGAAATCGGCTCGAGCAAGCAGTTCGTCGAGCTCGACCTTGTCGACCCCAAGCTCGAGCGCCCGTTCGGGGCTGAGGAAGGGGTCGTAGGCGACGACCTTCATCTTGAGGCCGTGGGCGCGGTCGGCGACGATCGAGCCGATGTTGCCGGCGCCGATCAGGCCGAGCGTCTTGCCGCTCAATTCGACCCCCATGAAGCGGTTCTTCTCCCACTTGCCGGACTGGGTCGAGGCGTCGGCCTGGGGGATTTCGCGGGCCAATGCGAACAGCATGGCGATGGCGTGTTCGGCGGTGGTGATCGAATTGCCGAACGGCGTGTTCATGACCACGATGCCGCGCGCCGAGGCGGCCGGGACGTCGATGGTGTCGACCCCGATCCCGGCTCGGCCGATGACCTTGAGACGCGGCAGTGCGGCGTCCATCACCGCCGCGGTGACCCGGGTCGAGCTGCGCACCGCGAGCCCGTCGTAATCGCCGATGATCGCCGCCAGTTCATCGGGCGTGAGGCCCGGCTTTTCATCGACCTGGATGCCGCGCTCGCGGAACAGGGCCGCGGCCCTGGGGTCCATCTTGTCGGCGATGAGAACCTTCACGGATTCAGGCATTCACTTGCTCCCAGGCCCAGTCGAGCCACGGCCCGAGCGTTTCAATATCGGCGGCATCGACCGTCGGCCCGCACCAGATGCGCAGGCCCGGCGGGGCATCGCGATAACCGGCGATGTCGAAGGCGGCGCCGGCGCCTTCGAGCGCTTTGGTCATGGCCTTGATTTTGTCCCAGCCGGCGCCCGCGACATTGAGGCAGACGCTGGTCTTCGAGCGGCTGGCGGGGTCGGCGGCGAGGTAGGACAGCCAGTCGCGCGTAGCGACGATGCGGTCGAGCGCCGCGGCATTGGCATCGGTGCGGGCGATCATGCCCTCGAGTCCGCCGACGGATTGCGCCCATTCGAGCGCGAAGATCGCATCCTCGACGGCAAGCATCGACGGGGTGTTGATGGTCTCGCCCTTGAACACGCCCTCGTTGAGTTTGCCCCCTTTCGTCAGCCGGAACAGCTTGGGCAGCGGGCGGTCCGGGGTAAAACGTTCGAGCCGCTCGACCGCTCGCGGCCCGAGGATCAGTACGCCGTGAGCGCCTTCTCCGCCGAGCGCCTTCTGCCAGCTGAAGGTGGCGACATCGATCCTGTCCCACGGCAGATCATAGGCGAACACCGCGCTGGTCGCGTCGGCGAAGCTCAGCCCGGCGCGGTCCGTCGCGATCCACTCGCCGCCGGGCACGCGCACGCCCGACGTGGTGCCGTTCCAGGTGAACAGGACATCGCTGCTCCAGTCGACCGTGGCGAGGTCCGGCAAGGCCCCATAATCGGCGCGAATGACGGCCGGATCGAGCTTCAGTTGCTTGACCGCGTCGGTCACCCAGCCCTCGCCGAAACTCTCCCACGCGAGGCACGTCACCGGCCGCTCGCCGAGCATCGCCCACATCGCCATTTCGAACGCGCCGGTGTCGGATCCGGGGACGATCCCGATTCGGTGGCTGTCGGGGAGCGAGAGGCACTCGCGCATCAGCTCGATGCATCGGGCCAGGCGCTGCTTGCCGAGCGCGCTTCGGTGCGACCGGCCAAGGTCGCCTAGAAACAGTTTATCGGGACTCCAGCCGGGCGGCTTGGCGCACGGGCCGGAAGAAAAATGCGGGCGCGCCGGGCGCGCCGTCGGGTAGCTCGTCAATCTAACTCTCCTCACAGAGAGCACGCGCCGCGTTGGGACGGCGTGGCCCGTCGACTGCCCTATACGCTGCACTGCAACATGCAAGACGAATCGTGACAGAGATATTGCTGCACTGCACAAAGGCCTGAATTATCTCGTTTTCCGGGCCTGGGCCGGGAGATGCCTAATCAGTTCACCGCACGACTCCGGCGCTTCATCCCGGCGGCGGGAACCAGAGGTTGAATTTGTTAACCATAGGCGGCCAAGACTGCTCCTCGCCACCGCGAAACTACAGTCGTGGGTTCGGCCGGGGGGAGCTGGGGAGCTCCTTGAAAAAAGGTTCAAGGCGTTGCGCCACGAGGGTTGCAGCGCCCGCGTCTTGGAAGCGGGGATGGGATGACAACGCAGGTATTGGCCGCCACTTCGGGTCTGTTCCGTGATCGTGACTTGTTCGTTCATGACGGCGCTCGACTGCGCCGATTCCGTCTGTCCGCGCCGGTCCAGGCGCTGTTTTTCGTGCTCATGCTGACGCTGGTCGCCTGGGCCAGCTACGCCACCGCGCGGATCATTACCGGCGGCCATGGCATCAGCAGCCTCGCCAGCCTGTCGGCGGCGACCGAAGCGCGCGCCCGCACCATCGAGCAACGCCAGGCGGTGATCGAAGCGGCGCTGAGCGGCGCCCGGATCGACCCCTCGCTGGTCGCCCAGGCAGGGCTCGACGGCCGAGTCGTCAACGAAGGTCCGCTGGCCCGGGTCGAAGCCCAGCAAATGCAGCAGGCGGCGCTCGTCGCCGAGGCGCTGGATGTCCGGTACAAGGTCACTGCCGCCGAACTGAAGCGGCTCGGCATCAGCCCGGCGCGGGTCGGCGCGGCGGACGGCGTCGGCGGCCCCTTCGAAAGGGCCGGTAACCCGACCTTCAAGGCTCTGTTCAACAGCTGGAAGAAGCTCGACCAGTTGCAGGACGGGGTCATCGCCATCCCTTCGGAAAAGCCGATCAAGACCGACGTGTCGTTCACCAGCGGCTTCGGAGTCCGTTCGGACCCGTTCCACGCCGGTGCCGCGATGCACCCCGGGATCGACCTTGCCGGCCCCTATGGAACGCCGATCTACGCGACCGCCGACGGCACCGTCTTGCGCGCCGGCTGGAACAGCGGCGGCTACGGCAATCTGGTCGAGATCGACCATGGCCGCGGGATCACCACCCGCTACGGCCATATGTCGGCGATCGTGGTCCATGACGGCGACCGCATCACCCGCGGCCAGCTCATCGGCCGCATGGGATCGACCGGCCGCTCGACCGGCAACCACCTTCATTATGAAGTCCGCATCGACGGCC
>JARXKO010000117.1 GCA_030271595.1 Pseudomonadota bacterium
ATCCTGCCCACTCCCGCGATCGGCGGCGTCGGTCTGCTCGACGATTGGGGGAAGAGCGCGACGATCGCGTTCAAGGCCGAGGGAGAGTCGATTGTCCTCATTGGCCACAGCGACAGTCATGTCGGCCAGTCACTGTGGCTCGAAGCCTGCCACGGCCGCCGCGAGGGTAGTCCGCCGCCGGTCGATCTCGCGGCCGAGAAACGCGCCGGCGACTGTGTCCGCAAACTCATTGCCGATGGCCTCGTCACCGCCGTCCACGACTGCTCCGACGGCGGCGCCGCGGTCGCGCTCGCCGAAATGGCGCTGGCTGGAAACATCGGATTGGCAATGACCGTGGTCGAGCAAATCCCAAATCCGGCCGCGATCCTGTTTGGCGAGGACCAGGGCCGGTTCATCGTCACTACCAGGGAAACCGACGCGGTCTGCGCCGCTGCCAATGGGGCGCAGCTGTTCGCGGTCAATCTCGGCCGCACCGGCGGCAATTCCTTGAGGTTCGACCTGCTTTCGCGCGGCGGTGTGCAGGCAGTCCCCCTCGCCGACCTCCGCGCCGCGCACGAAGGCTTTTTCCCCGCCTTGATGTCGAACGAACTTTGAGGGCTTAAAGCCGGCCGAAGCCCTGGTTGCTGGCGCGGCGGCCGAAACCGCCGTTCGGCGCAACGCGTTTCATCACCGGGTTGGTTTCCTTGTCGAACGCCTCGACCGTCTGGCTGAACAGCCGGCGCAGCTCGACCACCTGCGGCACGAGTTCATCGGGGAAGCGGTGGGTCTCGATGCAGATTCGGGCGGTGCTTTCGATGAGCTCGGCGATATTGGCCAAAGGCGCAGCTCCAAGCTGGCGCGCCTCGCCCTTGAGCGTGTGCGACGGCAACACCAGTGCGGCGGTATTCTGCTCGCGCATTGCATGTTCGATCTGCGCAACCGATTTGACCCCGTCCTCCTTGAAATAGCCAAGGATGCGGATGAAGCCCGGGCCGAGTTCCGCCCGGCTCCGTTCGAAATGCGCCCAGTCGATGATATTCGGCCGTGCGTTATCCAAGTCCAATTCCTGTTCCCCCGACGGACCGGCTGCGGTTCCACAAGACCGGTGTAGGACGAAAGGGGTAAATTTTGGCTTAGCGCGCGTTCTTGTCGTCGAACGGGTTGCGGCTTGACCGGAAATTGAGGCGCAGCGGCACCGGGCCGAGCTTGAGGTCGCGGCGCATCGCGTTGAGCAGATAGCGGCGATAGCTTTCGGGCAATTCGTCGGTCCGGCTGCCGAATACGACGAAGGTCGGCGGGCGGGTATTGGCCTGGGTGATGTAGCGCAATTTGATGCGTTTGCCGCCCGGGGCCGGCGGCGGGTTGGTCTCGACAGCTTGCTCGAACCAGCGGTTGAGCTCGCCGGTGGCGATGCGCTTGCTCCATGAATCGCGCAGTTCGAAGCCGACCTTGAGCAGCATGTCGATGCCCTTGCCGGTTCTGGCCGACACCGTCAGCAGCGGCACGTCCTTGAGTTGCGCCAGCCCTTCGGCAAGCGCGCCCTTGATGCCGTTGAACAACGAGGACCCGCCTTCCGCGACATCCCACTTGTTGACCGCAATGAGCAATGCGCGGCCTTCCTCGATAACCCTGTTGGCGATCTTGAGGTCCTGGACCTCGAGGCCGCGGGTGGCGTCGAGCAGGAGCACGACGACTTCGGCAAAATCGATCGCCCGCTGGGTGTCGGCGACCGACAGCCGCTCGAGCTTGTCTTCGACCTTGGCCCGTTTGCGCAGGCCCGCAGTATCGATCAGCCGCACCGGACGGCCTTCCCAGACCCACTCAAGACTGATCGAATCCCGGGTGATCCCGGCTTCGGGGCCGGTGATCATCCGTTCCTCGCCGACCATTGTGTTGACCAGCGTCGACTTGCCGGCATTGGGCCGCCCGACGATCGCCAGCTTGAGCGGCGCCATCGGGTCGTCGGGATCCTCGAGCGCTTCGCCTTCGATCGCATCCTCGCGCTCGACATGGGGCAGCAGCAGGTCGAACAGATCGGCCATGCCCTCGCCATGTTCGGCGCTGATCGCGATCGGATCGCCGAGCCCCAGCTTATAGGCTTCGAGCCGCCCGGCCTCGCCCGACCGCCCCTCGGCCTTGTTGGCGACGACCACCACCGGAGTGGATTCGGCGCGCAGCCAGCGGCCGATTTCCTCGTCGAGCGAGGTCAGTCCGGCGCGGGCGTCGATCAGGAACAAGGCGACATCGGCTTCGCGCACCGCGGCTTCGGTCTGCTGCCGCATTCGTCCGGGCAGGCTGGCCGGGTCCTCATCCTCGAAGCCGGCGGTGTCGATGATCCTGAAGTCCAGCCCGAGCAGCCGCGCTTCGCCCTCGCGCCGGTCGCGGGTCACGCCGGGGCGGTCATCGACCAGCGCCAGGCGCTTGCCGACGAGCCGGTTGAACAGGGTCGATTTACCGACATTGGGCCGGCCGACGATGGCAACGGTGGGTTGGGACATCAGCCGCCGATAGCAGCGCCGGCCCGCTTGCGGGAGGGCTTAGCGGAAGGCGTGCAATATTCCCTTGTCGTCGAGCACGTAGAGCGTCGAATTGGCGACCACCGGGTCGAGGCTGATCGGCGCCTTGACCCCGGTCTGGCTCTGGAACGAACCGGTTTCGGGATCGAGATTGATGAGCACGCCGTTGGAGCCGGCGACGATCAGCCGGCCGCCGGCAAGCACCGGCCCCGAATAATCGATCTCGCCCTTCTTCTTCTTGGCGTTGTTGAAGCCCGGCATCTGGTTGATCCAGCGGACGTGGCCATTGGCGCGCGAGAAACAGATCAACTGGGCCTTGTCGGTGATGACGAAAATCCAGTCGCCGGCGACCCACGGGGTGTCGATGCCGGCGATATTCGATTCCCACAGGCGCTGGCCGGTGGTCAGTTCGAGCGCGACCATGCGCCCGCCCTGGCCGACCGCGAACACCTGGCCGCCGTCGATCACCGGGTCGGCGTCGATGTCCGACAGGGTCGAAACGCTGGTCGTGATGCTGGTCCGCTGCAACGCGTCCTGCCACACTTGGCGGCCGTTTTCGTAGCGATAGGCATTGAGCTCGCCGGAGGAAAAGCCGGCGACGACCGTGCCCTGACCGACCGCCGGGGAGGCCGAACCGAACACGCCCGCGATTTCAAGCGCCGCGGCCGCTGACCAGTTGGTCTTCCCGTCCGCGGTGCTGAGCGAAAAGATCTGGTTGTCCTGGCTCATCACATAGAGCGCGCCGCCGGCGACCGAGGGGGCACCGCGCAGGGGGCCACCGGGCCTGACCTGCCACACGCTCGCTCCAGTCGCGGCATCCAGCGCCATGACGTGGCCAAGGCCGTTGGTGGCGAAAATCCGTCCGCTGTCAAAGGCCAGTCCGCCGCCATAGACCGAGGCTTCGCTGCCCTTGTCGACCGGAGTTTGCACCGACCACAGCGCGGCGCCGCTGCGCGCGTCGAACGCGCGTACCGAACCCATGGTGTCGATCGTATAGACCCGGCCGTCGGCGACGATCGGCGACGAAGCGAGGCGCGCGGTCAGGCTGCTGCCGCGACCGATGCTGACGCGGAACGCTTCCGCAAGCGAGGTTCCGAGCGCGAGCTGGCCCATCGATTTGGTGGCATTGCCGCCCGATTGCGACCATTCACTGTTGGCGACTGCTTCGGGCAGTGCCATCGATGCCCCGTTCAGCACCGGATCGACCTCGACCTCGCCTTCGCTGGTGAGGACCGCGATCCGCTCGCCGAGTACCGGGGTCTTGGGGGTCTTGTGCTTGAGCATGCTGCAGCCGCCGGTGGCGAGTGCGGCTGCGGCGATAAGCGCGATCGTGAACGTCGTTGGCTTGGTCATGATTTTCCTATTGGGCGGAAGGCGGCAGCGCCGCGCTGGCGTCGACTCCAAGCGTGCCCGCAACCTGCACCGCGCGGGCGCGCATGCTCACGGGCACGTCCTTGTTGGCGGCGATTGCGGCGAACGATTTGCCGGCCTCGAGTGTCTTGCCCTGCTTGATCAGCGCCATCGCGGTCATTTCGCCGGCGCTTCCAAACCACGCGCTGTCGGGCTTGGCCAGCGGCGCCAGGCGGCTGATCACCTCCTCGGGCTTGAGCTTGTCGAAGTCGAGGGTCGTCTGGCGGAGCAAGGCGGCGTCGCGATAGGGCTGGGGCATCGACGAGTCATTGGCGATCGCACCGTAGGTTGTGGACGCCAGCGCCGAGTCATTCTGTTCGAGTGCGAGCGCCGCGCGGGTAAACAATGCCGACGCGCGCACCGACTTGCTCGAGCTTGACGCCAGTGGACCGATCTCGGCCGGCACCTTGTCGAGCTTTGAATCGCCAATATCGCGATAGACCTTGGCCAGTTGCTCGACCTCCTCGCCCGATTTGTCGATCTGGTGCTGTTGCCACCAGATGATTCCGCCGGCGGTAGCAAGGAACAGGATCAGCGCGGCGATCAGCAGCCCGCGATTGTCGCGGAAGAAATCATGCACGCGGTCGCGGCGCAGGTTTTCATCCACCTCACGGAGGAAGGTCTCGTTGATTTCGGTGGTCGGGGGTAGCGCCAAGAAGTGCCTCAATCCGCTTCGACAAGTGATGGTCTGCCGGTCGCTTCCTTCCCCGTCCGGAGATGAACGAAAGCTGGCGCGCCACGCTCTAGCGGCAGATGCGGCAAAGGCAAAGGGGGCGCGGGAGTTTGGTGAAACGCAGCCCCGACGGCCGCTTCGGGTGGAAAGCGGATGTTCCGCTTGGTGGTGCTGAACCGGCGTTCGCTAGTTCGCCTTTGGCCGATATGTTTGATCGGTCGTCGGGAACGCCCGGCCCCGCACCTCGGCGGCATAGCTTTCGGCCGCGGCGCCGATCTCCGCCGCTAAGTCGGCGAAACGCTTGACGAAGCGCGGGGTGCG
>JARXKO010000118.1 GCA_030271595.1 Pseudomonadota bacterium
GCCAGCTCGAGCCGTTTGCCGACCCACTCGGACAATTGTTCGAACGCCAGCGGGCGGTCGAAGACAATGCCGGCGAGGCGGTTGGAGTACCAGCGGACTTCGCCTTTCACCGGGCGCAGGCTTTCGACCACCACGATGACCTTCTTGCCGACGCAATATTCCTCGATCGGTTCGACCTTCATTCCGCCGAGCGAAATATCGTGAACATCGACGCTGTAATAGGTCTTGCCGATGCGCACCGAAGCCTTGCACGGAATGTCGAGCCGCGGCGGACGCGGGCGGAAACCGTGGCGCGGCTTGCGCCCGGCGAGAAGCTCGCCGAGATCGACGTTCTGGTCGAACTTGAGGCCGGCCATTTCCTCGCGGGTCCAGACCACGGTCGCAGGAATTTTCTGCAACGACAGCTCGATTTCGACATGGGCGCCGACCTCGGGCAATTTGGCGACGATGGCCATGAGCCCGCCGGCCGACATATTGCGGACCTTGATCAGCTGCTCATTGCCGTCGCCATCGATGATCTTGCCGCTGCGCAGGAGCGCTGGGACTCGGTCCTCGTCGCGCCGCTCGAGCGGCCGCGGTACCGCGGTCGACAGGGAGACGGTGGTCGATTCAAATGCCGAATCCGGTCCCCCGTCGGGACCACGCCGATTCTTGAGGCGGATCAAAGCTTCGAACATCCTGTCGGTCCCCATGCGGGCGCCGGTGCGCCATCATGGGACATTGTTGGACATTCTGGTTAAAAGAGCGTTTCTTTTAACGCAGGAAGGGTCGCGCGGCGGCCGTTGCCCAAGGGAGTGATCGGAATGCCGCAGCCGCGGTTGCTGGTGATCGACGACGAGCCCAAGCTCGGCGAATTCCTCGCGACCATCGCCCGGGAAAGCGGGTTTTCGGCCGAAGTTACGTCCAATGACGACCACTTTCGCCAACGGTTTCTGGCCGAGACCCCGGCGCTGGTCGCGCTCGACCTCGGGATGCCGGGGATGGACGGGGTCGAATTGCTGCGCTTCCTCGCCGAGCAGGATTTCCGGGCGCCGGTACTGATCGTCAGCGGGTTCGACCGGCGCGTGCTCGATTCGGCTTTTCGCCTCGGCGAAGCGTTGGGGCTGACCATGGCCGGACCGATCGAAAAACCGATGCGCGCCGACCTGCTCGAACAGACCCTGTCGCTGCTCAGGACCAGCCTGGCGGCATGAAGCCGTCGGCCGACGACACATTGCTGCGCGCCTTCGAACGCGCCCTCGCCCGCGGGCGGCTGTACATGGCCTATCAGCCCAAGATCGCGCTCGGCGACGGGTCGCTATCGCGGGTCGAAGCCCTGGTCCGCTGGGACGATCCCGATCTCGGCCAGGTCGAGCCATCGCGGTTCATCCCGCTGGCCGAGGACAATGGCTGGATCGACGAGCTGACCATCTGGGGCCTGACCAATATTCTCGAGCAATGGCGCACATGGCGGGACGAGGGAGTCGACACGTCGGTCGCCTTCAACATCTCCGCGATCAGTCTCCAGCATCTCGATTTCCCCGACCTTGTCGAGCGGCTGTGCCAATCGCTCGGCGTGCCCGCCGACCGCCTGGTGCTCGAGCTGACCGAGGGCGCGACCCAGCCGCTGATCAAGCTGATGGACACGCTGACCCGTTTCCGGATCAAGGGCATTGGCCTCGCAATCGACGATTTCGGGACCGGCTATTCCTCGTTGCTTCAGCTCCGCCGATTGCCGTTCACCGAGGTCAAGATCGACCGCGCCTTCGTCGCCGATGTCGAGCGCTCGAAAGATTCCGAGCTGATCGTCCGGACGATCATCGACCTCGCCCACGGGCTCGGCCTCAGCGCCACCGCCGAGGGCGTGGAAAACACCGCCCAGCTCGACCTGTTGCGGGCAATGGGCTGCGATGTCGCCCAAGGGTATCTGATCGCCGCGCCGCTTGCCCCCGATCGGTTGGCACCGTGGATCGAGGAATTCGGGGCTCGCTGGCCGACGCTTACCGGGGGCAAACCATCAGCCGCTGCCGATGTCGAAGCGAACGCCCTGGGCCAAGGGTAAAGTCGTGCCGTAATTGATGGTGTTGGTTTGCCGCCGCATATAAGCGCGCCACGCGTCAGAGCCGCTTTCGCGCCCGCCGCCGGTTTCCTTTTCGCCCCCGAACGCACCGCCGATTTCCGCGCCCGAGGTGCCGATGTTGACGTTGGCGATGCCGCAATCCGAGCCCGCGGCGGACAAGAAGCGTTCGGCTTCGCGCAGATCATTGGTGAAAATCGCCGACGACAGCCCTTGGGGCACATCGTTGTTGAGTGCGATCGCCTCGTCGAAATCGCCGTAGCGGAGGACGTAGAGGATGGGCGCGAACGTTTCCTTGAGCACCCGCCCCTGCTGCGCGCCGACTTCGACCAGCGCCGGCCGGACGTAATGACCCCCGGCGACCGCATCGACAATTTCCATGCCGTCGCCGATCACCGCGCGCATCGCCTCGATCGCGTCTTTGTCGATCAGCGGCCCGACCAACGTCGCTGGATCGCGCGGGTCGCCGACGGCGATCGCGGCAATCAGTGACTTGAGGCGATCGACCAGGGCGTCGGCGATGCTGGCGTGGACGATCAGCCGGCGCAATGTGGTGCACCGCTGTCCGGCGGTTCCGGCGGCGGAAAACAGGATCGCGCGCGCCGCCAATTCGAGGTCGGCGCTGGGCGCGACGATCAGTGCATTATTGCCGCCAAGTTCGAGCAATGAGCGGCCGAAGCGCGCCGCGACAGCGGGACCGACGAGTCGCCCCATGGCGGTCGAACCGGTCGCGGAGACCAAGGCGATGCGCTCATCCTCGACCAGCCGTTGGCCGATGTCGCGCCCGCCCTGGATTAGCTGCAACAAACCCGCAGGCGCGTCGCCGAAGCGATCGAGCGCGCGCTTCGCCAACGCCATCACCGCCGCGGCGGTCAGCGGCGTCTTCTCGCTCGGCTTCCAGATCACCGGGTCGCCGCAGACCAGCGCCAAAGCCGCATTCCATGCCCACACCGCGACCGGAAAATTGAACGCGCTGATGACCAGCACCGGGCCGAGCGGGTGCCATTGCTCCATCATCCGGTGCTCGGGCCGCTCGCTGGCGATGGTCAGGCCGTAGAGCTGGCGGGAGAGGCCCACCGCATAATCGCAGATGTCGATCATCTCCTGGACCTCGCCCAGCCCTTCGGAGACGATCTTTCCAGCTTCCAGCGTGACCAGCCGGGCGAGCGGTTCCTTGGCGGCGCGCAGTTCCTCGCCGAGCAGCCGGACCAGTTCTCCGCGGCGCGGCGCCGGGACGCTGCGCCAGTGCAAAAAGGCGCTCGCCGCGGCGGCCGCGACCGCTGCAGCGTCCGGATCGCCAGTGGCGACGCGGCCAATTTCCCGGCCGTCGATCGGCGACACGCTGATCAGATCGCCGGCGGACTTGACGCCGAGCTTGGCCAGCAGCCCGCGCGTTTCCTCCGCCGGGCTCAGCATGCAAGCGCCTTGGCGCGGGCCATTGCCGCAACCCCGCGATCGATCGTCTCGTCCTTCTTGCCGAAGCACAAGCGGATGAGGTGGGTGGGCTTGTCCTGCTCGGCGAACGGCGACAGCGGCACCACTGCCACCCCCGCCTGCTCGACCGCCACAGCAGCAAAAGCTTCATCGTCGAGCGCGATGCCCGAGGCGGCGAGGTCGACGCACAGGAAATAGGTCGATTGCGCGTCGAGGACCGCAAAGCCGGCACCGCGCAGCCCCTCGGTCATGCGGTCGCGGGCGCGGGCGAAACGCTGGCGCATTGGCTCGATCCACGAATCGCCCTGGTTGAGCCCGAAGGCGACCGCGGCCTGGAGGTTGGGCGCGGTGCAGAAGGTCAGGAACTGGTGAGCGCGGGCAATTGTCCCGGCCAATGCTTGCGGAGCGACCATCCAGCCGACCTTCCACCCGGTCAGCGAGAAGATCTTGCCCGCCGATCCGATCTTGATCACCCGCTCGGCCATGCCGGGCAGGCTCGCCAGCGGGGTGAAGGCATCGCCGTCGAGAACGATATGCTCCCACACCTCGTCGCTGATGACGATCAGGTCATGATCGCGCGCGACTTTCGCGACGGTTTCGAGCTCGGCGCGGTCGAACAGGCGGCCGGTCGGATTGTGCGGATTGTTGAGGATGATCGCCCGGGTCTTGGGCCCGACCGCGGCGCGCAATGCCCCCTCCCCGATATGCCAATGCGGCGGCTTGAGCGCGATTTCGCGAACCACGCCGCCGGCGCGGCGGATCATCGGCGCGTAGCTGTCATAGGCCGGGGTGAAGATGATGACCTCGTCGCCTGGGCTGACCGTGGCCAGGATTGCGGCCCCCAAAGCCTCGGTTGCGCCGCTGGTGACGCACACCTGATCGGCTGTGTCGTTCAGTCCGTAATGGCGGCGATAATGGTCTGCGACCGCCTGACGCAGTGCTGGCAGCCCGCGCGACGGGGCGTACTGGTTCGATCCCTCGACCACCGCGGTTGCGGCCGCTTCGAGCACCTCGTCGGCCCAGCCGAAATCCGGAAAGCCCTGGCCCAGGTTGATCGCGTCATGCTCGACCGCGAGCAGCGACATCCGTTCGAACACGCTGGTCGCCATCTGTTCGTAAAGCGGGTTCAATTGCGGCCCTCCATCGCCCGCGACCGCCATAGCGGCGCTCGGCGGCGATGGAAGGGAATTTGCGCGCCCGCGGTGACGCAGGACCAGGGTCAATGCGTCAGTGCGGAGTCAATCAATGCCACGCGCCGGATCAGCACCGAGGCCGCCAGCGACGATACCGAAACCGCGATCAGCACCGCAATCGCCGCGATTGCCAGGAACTCGAGCTTGCGCGCGAGCTCGCGTGATTGTTCATGGGTTCGCGGGAACGCGCGGCGCTCCGC
>JARXKO010000119.1 GCA_030271595.1 Pseudomonadota bacterium
CCGCGCACCGCGTGGTCGGCTATTTCGAGGAGGAAGCGGTGATCAGCTACACGCTTTACCTCAAGGAAATCGACGAGGGCCGCTCGCCCAACGTGCCGGCGCCGGCGATCGCCCGCCATTACTGGAAGATGGCCGACGATGCGACGCTGCGCGATGTCGTGCTGCTGGTCCGCGCCGACGAAGCCCATCACCGCGACGTCAATCACGGCTTTTCGAGCAAGCTGGGTGGCACGGCCATCGATCGTCCGGTCGCCGCGCCCTATCCCGCCCACGCCGACGACCTCCGCGTCAACGCCTGATTGCGCCCCCTTTCGTCGAAAGGCGGGTTGCGGCGGCGCGGCGGTGGCCTAATCTCGCCCTCAACAGGGGAGAACCATCGATGCGCATTCGTCATCTGCTGCTTGCCGCCACTATGCTCGCCGCCAGCCCGGCGCTGGCCCGCCCGACCGAGGATTTCCAAAAACTCCAGAACGATTATTGGGCCGCGACGCTGAAGGATTCACCGACGCTAGCGACCTCGGTCGGGGTCAGCACTTACGATCGACAGCTCGACCTGCTGTCGACCGCCGAGATGGACCGGGTGACGGCCGAGGCGGCAGCTTTCCTGGCGCGGCTGAAGGCCATTCCCGCGACCGCGCTTGCCGCGGGCGAGCAGGCCAATTACGCGATCCTCAAGGACAATCTGGAAAGCTCGATCGAGGCCAATACGTTCGGCCAGCGGATGGTCCGCTACTCGATCCTCGGCAGCTATCATGGCTATCTCGCCGGGCTCGCCGATATCCAGTCGTTCCGCACGTTCGCCGATTATGACAATTACCTCGCCCGCATCGGCCAGGTGCCGGACCGGATGAAGGCCTATTCGGAGCTGAGCGTCGAGGCGGCGGGCAAGGGGTTCGTCCAACCGTGCCTGACGATGGTCAAATTCCCCGACACGATCAGCGGGATCGTCAGCGCCGATCCGGCCCAATCGCGGTTCTACGCGCCGTTCGCGGGCAAGCGGCCGGACAGCGTGACGGCGGCGCAATGGGCCGACCTGCAGGCGCGCGCCAAGGCGCTGATCGCCGACAGGATCAATCCGTCCTACACCGCGTTCGGAACGACCTATGACACCCAGCTCAAAGGCAAGTGCAGCCAGGCGGTCGGAATCTCGTCGCAGCCCGGCGGCGCGGCTTATTACGCTTACCAGGTGCGCACCCAGACCACGACCAAGCTGAGCCCCGACCAGATCCACCAGATCGGGCTCGGCGAGGTCGCCCGGATACGTGGCGAGATGGATGCGCTGGCGACGAAAAGCGGCTTTGCCTCGCGCGAGGCGATGATCGCCGAGATGCGATCGAACCCAAAATATTACGCCAAGACCCCCGAGGAGCTGATGGCGGCGGCATCGCGGATGGCCAAGATCATCGACGGCAAGATGCCGAGCCTGTTCACCAAATTGCCGCGGTTGCCTTATGGGGTGAAGGAAATCCCGGCCGAGACCGCGCCGGGGTCGACCACCGCATATTACAACCCGGGCAGTCCCGACGCCGGGATCGCGGGCTTTTACTTCGTCAACACGACCAAGCTCGACCAGCGCCCGCTGTGGGAATTGCCCGCGCTGACCAGCCACGAAGCGGTCCCCGGCCACCACATGCAGATCGCGACCCAGCAGGAGCTCGACATTCCGGCGTGGCGCCGGGCGACGGCCTTTTACACCGCCTTCGTCGAAGGTTGGGCGCTCTATTCGGAGCGGCTCGGAATCGAGATGGGGATCTACGACACCCCGCAGAAAGACATGGGTCGCCTGAGTTACGAGATGTGGCGCGCGTGCCGGCTGGTGGTCGACACCGGCATCCACGCGCAGGGCTGGTCGAAAGAGCGCGCGGTGGCGTATATGAAGGACAATACCGCGCTCACCGACGCCAATATCGACGCCGAGGTCAACCGCTACATTTCCAACCCGGGGCAGGCGCTGGCCTACAAATTGGGCGAGCTCAAGATCCGCGAATTGCGCGCGCGGGCGCAAACCGCGCTTGGCGCAAAGTTCGATCTTCGCCGGTTCCACGACGCGGTGCTTGGGCAGGGGGCGGTGCCACTCGACGCGCTCGATGCGCAGATCAATCGCTGGATCGCGGCCGAAAAGGTCCGCGCCTAGGTCGCCGCGCTAGATTATCCGGAGGGCCGCGCCGCTTATTGCGGCGGCGCGGTGTTGGCGTCGGCTTCGGCCGAACGTTCCTTGAATGCCTGGTTGATCAATTTCTGCGTGCAGCCGGTGAACCCGCCCGGGCCGACCGGCGAGCAGGCGTTGGTGCCGGTGCGGCCATAGGTCTCGAACTGGGTCGCGCGGCTCGCCCAATTCTGCTTCGACTGATAGCTGCCGCCGCTGCGCAATTTCTCGGGGATGCGGAAACGCTCGCCCTCAGGCTTGCGGGCGCACACTACGATGCTGTCATCGGTCGAGCGCGGGCACGGGTCGGAGCCGAATACGATGATCTCGTTCACGTCGGACTTGGACGCGGCCAGCGCGGGCGCGGCGGGGACGATCGCAAGTCCGGCCAGCACCATCGACGAAGCCCCAAGGGCAGCGGAAATCTTCAACATCATCGGTCCTTTCCTTGAGCGTTCAGCGCTTTGCCGCCCGCCCGGGTTCCCTTAAATCCGTTTCGACAGCGCGATCGCCACCCGGCAACCGGCGCGGATCGCCGCGGTCAGCACCGGATAGCCGGGCGCCTGCTGCGCGCCATGCTCGCGCGCGGTGTCGCGATGCTCAAGCTCTTCGGCGCGAAACTCGGCGATATCGGCGGCAAGCTCGGGGTCGCTGTCGGCGAGCTGGTCGAGCTGCTCGCCATAATGGAGGTCGATCTCGGTCTCGACCGCCTCGGTGCAGGCCATTGCCGCATGCTCGCCGAGCAAGGCGGTGGCGGCACCGAGCGCAAAGCCGGCGACGTCCCAGATCGGCTGGAGCACGGTCGGACGGACCCGGCGCTCGGCCATGAGCGCGTTGAAGCGGTCGAGGTGGCGCTGCTCCTGGCTCGCCATGCGCGCGATCTGATGCGCGGCGGGGCTGTTGCGCGGGAGCACCGCGAGCTGGCCGGCATAAATCCGCGTCGCGCCATATTCGCCGGCCTGGTTGACGCGCAGCATCGAAATCGTGTCTACCTTGCGCTCGCCCGGGACCCAGCTCATCGCGCATCGCTCCGCGAGCGCCGCAGCAGGACCGCGATCACCGCCGCCGCGCCGAGCGACAGGATCGCGTTGAACCCGGCAAGCGAGACGCCGTGGAAGGTCCATTGCGCCTGGTCGCAGCGGACCAGGGGAATGCTCATAATGTCGCCGAGCGAGCCGGCGCCCGTCGCGGTGCAGCGGGTCAGCCCTTCCCACCAGCGATACTCGACCCCGGCATGAAATGCGCCGATCGCGCCCGACACGGCGATCCCCAGCGCGGCGAGCGCGGTCAGGGTGCGCGCGCGGTGGCTGGGCGCGGGGGCGGTGAAGGCAAGCGCGGCGAGGACCAGCGCGACGCCATGCGCATAACGCTGCCACCAGCACATCTCGCACGGGTAGAGCCCGCCGACATATTGCGACAGCAATGCCCCGCCGAGCAGCCCCAGCGGCGCCGCCAGCGCTAGCAGCCGCGCCCGGATCGAGTCGCGGCTGTCGGCAGCGATCGTCGGCGGAACCAGCACCTTAGCGCGCGGCCTTCTTGATCGGCGCGGCGCCTGTTGCAGGGGCGAGGCGGCGGAGCGTCTTCAGCGCATAATCGAGCTGGAAATCCTTAACGCCTTGCTTCTTCAATTCGTCGGCGGTGGCCGAGAACCGCGGATCGGGGGTGTCGTCCTTTTCGAGCAATTCGTCCTTGGCGCCGGCCTGGCTGACCAGATGGCGACGAAGGTCGGACTCGCGCAATCTCGGGCGGTTGGAGCGGTCGGGGTCGCTGAGCTGGGGCACCTCGACGTCGGGTTCGATCCCGCCGGCCTGCACCGAACGGCCCGAGGGGGTGTAATAGCGCGCGGTGGTCAGGCGCAGCGCCGCCTGCGGCCCGGTCTGCATCACCGTCTGGACCGACCCCTTGCCGAACGAGCGCTCGCCAAGCACGATCGCGCGGCGATGATCCTGGAGCGCCCCGGCAACGATCTCGGACGCCGAGGCGGTTCCGGCGTCGACCAGGATGACAATCGGCAGCCCATGCGAAAGGTCGCCCGGCTTGGCGTAGAAACGGTCGATGTCGGTCGGCTCGCGGCCGCGCTCGCTGACGATCTCGCCCTGGTCGAGGAAGGCGTCGCTGACCTCGACCGCCTGGTCGAGCAGCCCGCCGGGGTTCGAGCGCAGGTCGATGACATAGCCGAGCGGGTGACCGCCGGTGGCCTTGTCGATCCCGGCCAGCGCGTCGCGGGTCATCTGCCCGGTCGGGGCCGAGAAGCCGTTGATATTGACGATCCCGATGCGGTCGCGGACTTCCCATTTGACCGGGTGAAGCTGGATCTTTTCGCGCACCAAGGTGACATCGAACGGCTTGTCGCGACCCGGGCGGACGATCGTCAGCGTGATCTTGGTTCCCGGGGCGCCGCGCATCTGGTCGACGGCCTCATCGAGCGAGAAGCCGTAAATGAACTTGCCATCGAGGTGGGTGATATAGTCGCCGGCCTTGATCCCGGCGCGGTCGGCGGGGGTGTCCTCGGTCGGCGCGATGACCTTGACGGTGTCGTCTTCGGTCGAAACGGTCAGGCCGAGCCCGCCGTAATTACCATCCGAAGTGGTCTTGAGCTGGGTGAAATCGGACGCCTCGCTATAGCCGGAGTGAGGGTCGAGCGCGGCGAGCATGCCGTCGATCGCGCCCTTGATCAGGACATGGTCGT
>JARXKO010000120.1 GCA_030271595.1 Pseudomonadota bacterium
TCAATATTCGGTTGACCAAGCCGCCGCCGCCGCGCTTGCCGCCGAAAGCCCAGCCAAGACGGCGATCCCGAAGCACGGCAGCCGCTGCGGCTGCAACACCCAGGGCTGGCGCCCCGCTGGATCGTAAAGTGGCGCGCCCTCTATCACCGCCAACGCCGATCATCGCGGTGCACCCGGCGGCCGCCCCGTCCGGCGGCGGCAAGGGCAGCGGGCCGGCATCCGGCGGCGGAATCGGAGGAGGCAGCGGCGGCAATGGGTCCGGCGACGGAGATGGCGGAACCGACCTTGAGCAGATCGCCGGCACGATTACGTCGGGGGATTATCCTCGAGCGCTGCGCGAAGCCGGCCTCGGCGGGCGCGTCAGCTTCCTGTTCACGGTTGAACCCAGCGGCCGCGTGGGTGCCTGCCACGTGACTGCCTCGAGCGGAGTCCCCGAGCTCGACCGGCTGACTTGCAGCCTGGTCCAGCAGCGCTTCCGCTACCGGCCGAGCACGAACGCCTTCGGGCGTCCCATCTCCGACGAAGTGGAGGGCCAGCAGGAGTGGATCGCCCGTTCCCGATAGTGCGCGGCTTGGCAGCGGCCGCCGGTCGCTGCTAGGAAGCCGGCCATGATCAAGACCCGCTGGCTTGCCGCCACCGCCGCCGCCGCGCTCGCCGCGTGCACTGTCGCCACCCCCAACAGCGCCGACCCTGCCCAATCGGCCGCGACCGCCGCGGTCGAGAAAATCCCGGCGGTCGATATCGCCGCCGACACCAGCTTCCTCAGCGCCGAAGACAAACAGGTGGTCAATCTGCTGATCCAGGCGGCGGACCAGATGACCCCGATCTATTTGCGACAGTCGAACGCGTCGAACCCCGAGATCCGCGCCAAGATCGCCGCCAGCGGCGACCGCGCGATGCTCGCCAAGTTCGACGCCAATCTGGGCCCGTGGGACGAGTTCGAGGACGGCAAGCCGTTTTACGGCACCGCCGCCAAGCCGGCCGGCGCGGGCTTTTATCCCGCCGACCTGACCAAGGACCAGTTCGAGGCCTATATCGCCGCGCACCCCGACCAGAAGGCGGCGCTGACCAGCCCCTACACCGTCGTCGAGCGCAAGGGCGATCAGCTGGTCGCGGTACCTTACAGTATTGCCTATAAGGAGTGGCTCGAGCCGGCGGCCAAGCTCATGGACCAGGCCGCGGCGATCACCACCAACCCGAGCCTCAAGACCTTCCTCACCCTGCGCGCCAAGGCCTTCCGGACCGACGATTATTATCCCTCGGAACTGGCCTGGATGGACCTGAAGGACACGCCGATCGAATTCGTCATCGGGCCGTATGAAACCTACACCGACGGGATGATGGGGCTGAAAACCGCGTTTGAAGCCTATGTCGTGTTGCGCGACCCCAAGGAATCGCAAGCGCTCGATGTCTACAAGAGCCACTTGCGCGACATGGAGGCGAACCTCCCCGTTCCCGAGGCGTATAAGAATTTCAAGCGCGGGTTCGAATCGCCGATCTCGGTCGGGGCGCAGATCCGCGGCGGCGGCGACAATTTGCACGGCGCGCCGTCGATCGCCTTCAACCTGCCCAACGACGAGCGCGTGCGCGAGGCCAAGGGCGCGAAAAAAGTCATCCTCAAGAATTTGGTCGACGCCAAGTTCGACAAGATCACCGGGCCGATGGCGGCGCTGGTTCTGGTACCCGAACAGGCGACCTTGGCGAACAAGCGCTATATGACGCTCAACACCGTGTTCCATGAAATGTCGCACAGCCTGGGACCGGGATCGATCATGGTCGGCGGCCGCGCGACGACCGTCGCGGCCGAGCTCAAGGAAGAAAATAGCGGGATCGAGGAAGCCAAGGCCGACATGCTCGGCGTGTGGGACATATTGTACATGGAGAAACTCGGGATCCTGCCCGCGGCGGAAAAGGAGCAGAGCTACGCCAGTTACGTCGTCGACCTGTTCCGCCACATGCGTTTTGGAACCACCGAGGCCCACGCCAAGGGCGCGGCGATGCAATATCGATACCTCGCCGACAAGGGCGCGATCCTGTGGGATCCCAAAGCGCAGCGCTTCCGCATCGACATGGCGAAAATGGACGGCGCGCTGGCAGCGCTGATCAACGACGTCATCACCCTTCAGGGCGACGGCAATTACGCCGGGACCAAGGCGTTCATGGGCAAATGGGGCGTGACCGACGCCAATGCCAAGACGGTCATCGGGACGATGACCAAGCTGCCGGTCGATATCCGCCCGGTCTATCCGACCAGGGTCTAGGCCCTAAGAATTGACCGCCGTGGGCAAGGTGACCGTGACAATGGTCCCGATCCCGACCTTGCTGTCGATGGCGAGCGCGCCGCGATGGCGCTCGACGATATGCTTGACGATGGCGAGGCCGAGCCCGGTGCCGCCGCTTTCGCGGCTGCGCGCTTCGTCGACCCGGTAGAATCGCTCGGTCACGCGCGGCAGATGGTCGCGCGGGATGCCCGGGCCATGGTCGATGACCGAGACCTCGACCCGGCTGCCGGCGGCCCTGAGCTTGACCTCGACGCAGGCGCCGGGCTTGTCGCAGCCATAGCGCAAGGCGTTGCTGACGAGATTGTCGAACAATTGCACGAGCTGGCCGCGGTCGCCGCGGACCTTGGGCAATTTCTTCGGCGCCTCGACCACGATCTCGCACTTCTTCGAGCCGCGCATGGTCGAGGCATTGGCGATCGCGTCCTTCGCGACGGTGCGCAGGTCGACCATTTCCTCGGGAGCGACGAAGCGATCGGCCTCGATCCGCGACAGGCTCATCAGATCCTCGACGATCCGCAGCATCCGCCCGGCCTCGTCGCGCACGGTGCGGCCGAAGCTGGCGATGGTGTCGGCGGGCAGATGCGGATCGTCGGCGAGGGTTTCGGCATAGCCCAGGACCGCCGACAACGGCGTGCGCAATTCGTGGCTTGCATTGGCGACGAAATCGACCCGCATCTTTTCGGCCGAGAGATTGTCCGAGCGGTCGATCAGCCGCACGAATACGGTGCCAAGGTCGAGCGCCCGGACCGCGACCCGCCACGGCCGCCCGAAATCGCCGATGCCGGCGACGTCGAGGTCGCCGGGGTGGCCGGAGAGGACATGTTCGAGCAATTCCGGCTGGCGGATCGCAAGGCGGATGTCGCGGCCCTCGATCGCCTGGCCGAGCAGGTCGCGCGCCGCCGGATTGGCGACGCTAATGGTCAGCCCTTCGATCACCAGCGCCGGCTCGTCGAGTGCATCGACGAGGGCGCGCTGGTTGAGATCATGGTCGGCCATGGGATCCGCCTTAGACCATTGCATCGCGACAGAAGAAGCCCCTCGCCGCAGGGCGAGGGGCTGCCTTTCGAGCCGAAGGGGGAGAAAAGGACCGAAAGGCATTCAGTCCATCCATTCCCTAGAAGTCGACCTGGGCACGGACGGCAAAGGTATCGACCCCGTATTTGCGACGGTCGGCCGGGGTCGTGGTCCCAACCGGGAAGATGCCCGGGGTCGGCGGCGGGCCGATCGTGGCGACGCTTCCGCGCGGGCCGCCAGTCACGTCGAGGTGGCTGAACTGGGCCATGAAGCGGAGGTAATCGACCGGGTTCCAGATCACGCTTGCCTGCAGGCCGAGCTGCTTGCCGCCATTGACGTAATCGGGCGCGGCGACCGAGGAAGAGGAGCCGCCGACGCGGTTGCGCAGTTCGAGATAATCGACCCGGCCATTGACCTGCACTGCGCCCCAGCCGCCTTCGTTGAACGGATGGAGCACCTTGGTCCGGTTGAAGCTGCCGCCCTTGTAGCCGCGGGTTTCGCCGGTCAGATAATAGCCGAGTTCGGCATAAGCGCCCCAGAAGCTGGGGCTGCCGTTGAGCGCGACCGCGCCGGCCGGGATGGTGTCATTGGTGTTGCCAAGGGCATTGAGCGCGGCGATTTCGGACGCGTTATAGGCGTGGCGCACCCACACTTTCTGCGCCTCGGCCGCGAAGTGCAGGCTGTTGTGGATGGCCGCGAATTCGAGGCCGGCAACGTCGTCGCCGTTGGACGCGATATTGCCGGTATCGATGAAGCGCTGATCGGTGAGCTGGGTCAGCGGCCGCGAGCGATATTGCTGGGCGAGCGCTTCGCGCGTGTTCTGGCGGTGCTGGAAATTGGCGCCGAGATGGAGCCGGGTCGATCCGAGCATCGGCGAATAGACACCGCGGATCGACGCCTGCCAGCCGGTGTGGATGAAGGTGTTGTTATTGATCGGCTCGTTGAACAGACCCGCCTGGAACACCCAGCTATCGGTCTGCTTGTCATTGGCGATGAAGGCCACGCCGAGGCGACGGTTGTAGTTGAACGCGTCGGTGATCCCCGCCCGCTCCATCATCGAGGTGAACTTCGAGCTGGTCATCGTCTCAAGGCTTGAGAACGGATAGAAATAGCCGATCTGAGCAGTGATCGGCGCCTTCTGGAAATCATAGGCCAGATAGATGTCTTCGTAATCGACGGTGCCGGCGGCAAAGTTGAATTCGGCGCTGTAGCGGAAGCCGCCGGGCAGCGTACCGTCGGCGCCGATGGTCAGCCTGCGGGCGCGGCCGTTCCAGCCGAGGTTGCCGAAATTGAGCCCGGCGACGGTACCGCGAAGCTGGTCCCCGCGCGGAAAGCCGACATAGCCGGCGTCGAACTGGGCGAGACCCTTGGGCTTGAAGCTGAAGCCGGCGTCCTTGTCCTCGAACTGCGGACCGCCCTTCCACGTTGGCGTGGCCTTGACCACCTGAGCCTTGATCTGGTCGATCGAGGCCTGAAGCGCTTCGACCTGAGCCTGGAGCAGATCGATCTTGGCCTGGGCGTC
>JARXKO010000121.1:0-2084 GCA_030271595.1 Pseudomonadota bacterium
GAATGCCCGCCGGGCACCGTTCCTGGTGACGCGGGTGCTTGCAACCCGGCCGACACGTCGCAGGGCACCGGGACTCAGCCGGAAACCACGACCCCGGTCGAAGGCACGACTGTCGTCCCGTCGACTTCGGCCGCCGGTGCGCCGGTCAAGTCGGGCCAGGACATCGTCATCACCGGTTCGCGCATTCCGCAGCCGAACCTGACTTCGGCCAGCCCGGTGACGGTGCTGTCGAGCCAGGAACTCAAGCTCCAGGGCACCAGCCGCACGGAAGATCTGATCAACTCGCTGCCGCAATCGTTCGCGGCGCAGGGTTCGAACCTGTCGAACGGCGCATCGGGTACTGCGACCGTCAACCTGCGCAACCTCGGCGCCTCGCGCACCATGGTTCTGATCAACGGCCGCCGACTGATGTCGGGCGACAACCTTACGCCCTATCCGGATCTGAACTTCATCCCGTCGCAGCTGATTAAGCGCGTCGACGTGCTGACCGGCGGCGCTTCGTCGGTGTACGGCGCGGACGCGGTTGGCGGCGTCGTCAACTTCATCATGGACAACACCTTCACCGGTGTCCGAATCGACGCCCAGGCAAGTGTCTTCCAGCACGACAACCGGATCACCGGTCCGGTCGCGCTGGCGAACGAGCTTCGCGGCTTCCGTCCGCCAACGGGTCTCAGCACCAATGGTGGCGCAGCCGATCTGGCAGCGGTCATCGGCGCGGCGTTCGACGACGGTCGCGGCCATGTTCAGGCTTATGCGACCTATCGTCGCCAACGTCCGGTCCTTCAGGGCACGCGCGACTATTCGTTCTGCTCGCTGACGGCGCGTTCTGCAGCGCAAGTTTTGGCCAATCCGGCGCGCACCTTCGGCTGCGGCGGTTCGGCCACTTCCGCAACCGGTACATTCTTTACCAATGTTGGCACGTTCCAGACCATTGGCAACCAACTTGAACCGGGCATTACGCGGTTCAACTTCGCGCCGTACAATTACTACCAGCGCCCGGATGAGCGCTATAACCTCGGCGCCTTTGCCGACTACGAAATCTCGCCGGGCTTCAAGCCGTATCTCGAAGCGATGTTCATGGACGACCGTTCGGACGCCCAGATCGCTCCAGGCGGCAACTTCGGCGATACGACGACGATCAACTGCGACAACCCGCTGTTGTCGGCCCAGCAACATAGCATTTTGTGCGATCCAGCCAACATCGTCGGCAGCTTCACGGATCCGCTGACTGGCGCCACGGTTGATCAGGGCCTCGCGATCATCCTTCGCCGTAACATCGAAGGCGGCGGGCGCGATTCGACCTTGGAACATAGCGATTATCGCGTTGTGGCCGGTATGCGCGGCGATGTCATGCGCGGCATGTCGTATGACGCGTCGTATCAGTACGGCAAGGTCATCCGCAATTCGTCGGCGCTGAACTACTTTTCGATCCCGAAATTGAAAAATGCGCTCGACGTCGTGACCGACCCTGTCACTGGCCTTCCGGTGTGCCGTACGGTCCTTACCGGCGCTGACCCGTCCTGCGTTCCCTACAACGTCTTCCAGACCGGCGGCGTTACCCAGGCAGCGCTCAATTACCTGTCGACGCCGGCGATGGAAGTCGGGACCATTCAGGAATCGATTGCCCACGCCGACGTCACCATCGACGGTGCGGAATATGGCATGAAGACGCCGTGGGCTGAAAGCGGCCTCGGCTTCAACTTCGGTGCCGAATATCGCAAGGAACAGTCAGATCTGCGCACTGACGCCGTGTCAAAGGCTGGCGAATTGTCGGGTGGCGGTGCGGCTTCGCCGGACGTCAAGGGTCAATTCGACGTTCGCGAGCTGTTCGCCGAAGTCCAAGTGCCGATCGTCGAACATAATTTCATCGACCTTCTGCAAGCGACCGCTGGTTATCGCTATTCAAACTACAAGATCGGTGGCCACAGCTTCAACACCAAGACGTACAAGGTCGGCGTCGAATTTGCACCGATCAAGGACATCCGCTTCCGCGCCAGCTACAACCGCGCGGTCCGGGCTCCGAACATTGTCGAACTGTTCTACCCGCAGAACGTCGCACTTGCCGGCACGGAAGATCCGTGCGC
>JARXKO010000121.1:2184-4812 GCA_030271595.1 Pseudomonadota bacterium
GCGCTGACCGTCGACTACTTCAACATCAAGGTGAAGAACGTCATCGGTGCGGATGCGTACGGCAGCGTGTTCGACAGCTGCTTTGGCACCAACGGCGCAACCGTAGATCCCGCCGCCTGTGCGAGGGTCCACCGCGACAAGTTCGGCAGCTTGTGGCTGACGAAGGACGGCTATGTCGTCATTCTCAACCGCAACTTCCCGGGCGTCGGACTGGCTACCAAGGGCTTCGACCTCAACGGTAGTTACTCCCATCGTCTGGGTGGCTTCGGCACCTTCAATGCCAGCTTCGTTGGAACGATCCAGGGCAAGACCGCAACGGTCGGAAGCCAGGGTACGGGAACATTCTCGCCTGACTCGATTCCGTCGAGCAAGTTCCGTTCGAAAACCCGCATTGGTCTGACCTTGCCGAACGGGCTTGGTGTTTCTGGCGCATGGCGGCATTTCTCGTCGGTTAAGTGCGCCGGCAGCGTCAATTGCCTCCGTCCGGCGAATGTCGGAATCAAGGCCCAGAATTATTTCGACCTGGCGATGACTGCTCGGATCACGAACAAGTTTAACCTGCGCTTCGGTGCCAATAACATCCTCGACAGGGCTCCGCCGGTTCTCGGTGACCAGGTCCTGACGGGAGTGAACGGCAGCGGCAACACCTACCCGCAAATCTATGATGCGCTCGGGCGCTACATGTTTGCGGGCGTTACCGTCGACTTCTAAGTCGATCGGTTCCGAACGAAAGAATGACGGCGGGTCTCGCAAGAGGCCCGCCGTTTTCTTTTGCTGCCGTGCCTTCTAAGTAATGCCGGCAATGGACCCATCGACCCTTGAGCAACAGGCCGATCGCGCGGCGGCCTCGGGTGACTTTGCCGAGGCGCTGTCGTTGCTCGAGCAAGCGGCTGCTGACGCCGCCTGCCAACCTTCGCTCTTCGGCAAGCTCTCTGCCATGCGCAAGGCAGCCGGGGATGTGCCAGGCGCGCTGGCCGCGCTCGATTCACTTCTTGCCCACTTGCCGCTCGATTTCGCCGCGCTCCTGTCCCGCGCGATGCTTCTGGAAAAGCTGGGCGACCCGCGTGCTGACGCCGAATTCGGCAACGCGCTCACCCAGGTGCCGCCCGACAGCGATGTTCCTCCGGCGATGCAGTCGGCGGTTGCCCACGCACGGACCCGCTGGCGCGCTCACCAGGAGGGAATCGGGCAGCGCCTGCGCAACGTCATTCCGTCCGGGCTCGATGACGAGGAGCAGGGACGAATCGAGCGGTTCATCACGAATCATTCGCGCCAGACCCGGCAATTCCATCAGGAGCCGAGCGACTTCCATTATCCGTCGCTGCCCGAAATCGAGTTCCATCACCGCTCGCATTTCCCGGGAATCGAACGGTTCGAAGCCAGGACCGAGGCCATCCGCAGCGAGTTCGAGGCGCTGATTGCCGCGGAAGCGGCGGAGATGGTGCCGTATATCCAATATCCCGAGCGCGTCCCGCTGCGCCAATGGGGAGCGCTCAACAACAATCGCGACTGGACCGCGATCCACCTTCTCCAAAATGGCCAAAGGGTCGAATCCAATGCTCGCCATTGCCCGCTGACGATGGCCGCGGTGGCGGCCATGCCGCAGGCCGTGATTCCCGGTGGCTCGCCCAATGCGATGTTCTCGCTGCTTGCGCCGCGCACCCGCATTCCCCCGCACACCGGCGTCGCCAATGTCCGGCTGGTCTGCCATCTGCCGCTGATCGTCCCGCCGGACTGCGGCTTCAGGGTCGGCGACACCACCGTCGAATGGCAGGTCGGCGAGGCCATTGTGTTCGACGACACCATCGAGCACGAGGCGTGGAACGACAGCGATGAATTGCGCGTCGTGCTGATCATCGACTTGTGGGCGCCGAGCCTGTCGATTGGCGAACGTGCGGCGGTGGCGGACGTCATTGGCGCGGTCGGGGTGACCTTCGGCGGCGTTTAGAGCGTGTAGCCGAATTCCCTCACCCATGGCTCGAGGATCGGGAGCACGGGCTCCAGCTGCGCCCGATAGTTGCGCCAGCGCTCGATCGAACGGGAGTAGAGTGGTTCGGACACCTGAGCGTAGCTCGGCGTTTTGATATGGCCTCGTTCACGCGCCGCCGCCCGGTTCTGGACGATGGCATCGACCCACGGCAATTCAAGGAAGCGCGCCACCGTTTTCATCTCGCCATCGACGTCCCCGATCATGCGCTCGTAGCGAACCTCGTAAACGTTGAGCGGCAGGCAGCTGCGACTCTTCGTAAAAAACCGCATCATTCCGTCGTAAAGCCGCGCGGTGGTGTCGAGGTTCGAGAATGAAGCCGCCGCCCCGCTTGGCTGGAACCGGGTGAAAAAACCGCTGAGCACGACATCGCAGGGATGGCGCAGCACGAGCAGGATCGGGGTCCCGGGAAACAATCTGTGGATGTACGGCGTCGCCACAAGCGCGACTTGTCCACCAGACGCCGGGTCCCTCGCTCGGGCACCATCTTATAGGTGGTCGACCAGTACAGCGCCCGCAATTCCTCGGTTCTCCGTTCAGTCATGGTCGGCAAGTTCGTGATCGGCTTAGCCGCGTTTGAGATCGCCGGCCAAAGCGGGTTTTCTTCCGACACGCACAGCGCGGGATGAGCGCCGAGGAAG
>JARXKO010000122.1 GCA_030271595.1 Pseudomonadota bacterium
GGAGCGGCGAGCGCCTGGGTCGTTGCTATTGCTCAGATATCGATTCCAGCGGCAATCGCCTCGAGCTTGCGGACGCGTTCGCGAAGATCGGCGATTTCGATCCGTCCGGTTGCCGGCGGAAGTACCCGGTCGCCGCATTGCTGGGTAAGCTCGAGCCGTTTGTAGTCGAGCCAGCCGCTCCATGCCTTGAGCCCGGCCCAGCTGGCGCCGCCGACACCGGCGATGACGCTCGCACCGAGGATTGAGATCGATAGCGGTTCCATCACTTGTCCTCCCTCAGCGCCTCGATTTCACGCGCCAGTTCCTGGTTGGGGGTATTGAGATGATGATCGATGGCCATCAGCCGCCGGTCGTTGACATCGAGGTCCTCGACCATCGCCTTGACCGTCGGCTTGCGGGCCGAAACGTCGGCCATGCGCTCGAAGTCGCTCTTGCGCGGACTGCCGATCGCGGCCTTTTTCTTCTGCAGCGTCAGGTAGATGCCGATCGCTGCATAAATTACCAGCGACAGCTGGAAGCTGATGAAAATCGCTGCGGCGATGAAGCCGATGCGCAGGAAGGTCGGGTCGATCCCGGCAATCTGGCCAAGGGTCGAGCAGACCCCGGCGATTTTGGCGTCTTCCGAACGCAGCGAATACGGATAAATCTTGCGCGCCATTGTCCCCTGTTCCTTTCTCAACCCGCCCGCGCGGCAAGTGCCGCCTTCATGGCCTGGAGCTGTGCGTCGACCTGTTCGGTCGCTTTCAAATCGGCGATTTCTTCCTCGAGGCTCTTGGGCCCGGTGAGGGCGAGTGCATCGGCGCGTCCTTCGGCGAAGTCGGCGCGGCGTTCGAGAATCTCGAACTTGGCGAACGCATCTTCGGTACGGCTGCCGTGCATGACTTCGCTGGTCCGGGCGCGGGTCAACGCGCTTTCGAACCTCGCCGCGATCGCGTTCTGCCGGGTGCGCGCCTCGCGCAATTTGCCCTGCAACCTGGCGATATCGGCTTCATAGCCCTTGAGCACGGCCTCGATCTGGTCGAGCTCGGCGGTCAGGCCGTCGGCCATTTCGGCCGCTTGCTGGCGCTCCACAAGCGCTTGCTTGGCGAGGTCCTCGCGGTCCTTCGACAAAGCCAGCTCGGCGCGTTCGGTCCAATTCGCCTGGAGGTCGTCGAGGCGGCTCAGCGCGCGGCGCATCTCCTTGATGTCGGCGATCGACCGCGCGGCGCAGGAGCGGATTTCGACCAGTGTTTCCTCCATCTCCAAGATGATCATGCGGATCATCCGCGAGGGGTCTTCGGCGCGGTCAAGAAGGTCGGTCATATTGGCGGCGAAAATATCGCGGGCGCGGCTGAAGACCGGACCATTGAGCCAATTGCCGGCCGGAGCCAGGCGCGTGACCGCTGCGGGTTCGGCGGGTGCGCGAGCCATCACTGGCGTGCGGACCGGAACAATCGCTTCGAGAACTTCAAGATTAGGCATTGATGGTGACCTGTGCGGGGTTGGCAAGGGCCTGGGCCGGGCCGACGGCGGCGCCGACGGTGACCGTGCTCATGACCAGCGCGGCGATGATTGCGATGACGGTGCGCGAGACGTTCGATTGCGCGGACATGTTCATTCTCCCTTTGGATGATCGGCCGGACGATCCGGACCGCTCATGCCAATCACTATTCAAGCATCGTGCCAATTGCTGAAATCCGCCAAGTTTGAGCTGGAAAGGGTTCGACTGGCGGGATTTCCCACCCAACATTTGGCGGATTCCGCCAAGCCCGATTGGGAACCTTCGCCAGCCTTTGCGCGTCCAACGAGCGAACAATTCAGCGAGGAGTGAAGACTATGTTTGGCAAGATCGCCGGAGCTTGGCTCGGCAGTAAGGCGGCCGGCCGCAATAATGGCGCCAAGGGCGCATTGATTGGCTTTGGTGCAGCGGCGCTCGCCCGGCGCAGCATCCCCGCGCTTGCGATCCTGTCCGCGCTTGGCTGGGGCTATCGCAAATATAAGGAGCGCCGCGCTGGCGCCGCCGCTTATCCGCCCGAGGCGGCGCCCTCGTCGTCCTGAGCGGGCCGCTCGAAATAAGGCTCGACCCTGCCCTTGAGCTTGATCGTCATCGGCTGGCCGTAGCGGTCTAGGCTGCGGCCGGCCGCGACCTTTATCCAGCCCTCGGAAATGCAATATTCGATGACATTGGTCTTTTCATTGCCATTGAATTTGATGCCGACCCCGCGACCGAGCAGCGGTTCGTCGAAATGCGGGCTTCGCGGATCGAGCGAGAGGCGATCGGGCGGCGTGTCGGTGGAGGGTTTGTCGGCCATGGCCGCCCCCTATCCGCGGCAGCCCTCGAAGGTCAACGGAACAGTCTCCAGACCGCGGTGTAAAGGACGCTTGTCTATAACAGTTGCCGCTTGCCCGCCGTGCGACTAAGCGCTCGCTCCTGATGAGCGACAAGGACCCCAAAGTGACTCGCGCCAATCGCCCGGTGCTCGCGCTGCACGTGCCCGAGCCGCACCTTCGTCCCGGCGATGCCCCCGACTTTTCAGCGATCGTCATCCCGGCCGCCGGAAGCGCCCCGCGCCCGAGGACCGATGCCCCTGCGGCCGACACCCATTCCCTCGCGACCAATCTTGTCCGGGTGCTTGGCGATGACCACCGCGCGGTCGGTCCGTGGGACCCCAAGATCGACCCCGAGATCCTGCGCAAGATGCTGCGCGACATGGTCACGGTGCGCATATTCGACGACCGCATGTACCGCGCCCAGCGCCAGGGGAAGACCAGTTTCTACATGAAGTGCAGCGGCGAGGAGGCGATCGCGATTGCCACCGCCGCCGCCATGGACCGCGCGGACATGCACTTCCCGACCTATCGCCAGCAGGGGCTGCTGATCGCCCGCGGCTATCCGCTGACGACGATGATGTGCCAGATTTATTCGAATGGCGGCGATCCGCTCAAGGGCCGCCAGTTGCCGATCATGTATTCCGACAAGGCGCACGGCTTTTTCTCGATTTCGGGCAATCTCGGCACCCAGTTCCCGCAAGCGGTTGGGTGGGCGATGGCTGCAGCGATCAAGGGCGATCACCGCATCGCCATGGGCTGGATCGGCGACGGCGCGACCGCCGAGGGCGACTTCCACTCGGCCATGACCTTCGCCGCGGTCTATAACGTCCCGGTCATTCTGGCGGTGGTCAACAACCAGTGGGCGATCTCGAGCTTCTCGGGGATCGCCGGTGCCGAGCGTGCGACCTTCGCCCAGCGCGCGGTCGGCTATGGCATCGCCTCGCTCCGGGTCGATGGCAATGATGCGCTCGCGGTCTATGCTGCGGTCCAATGGGCGTCGGAACGCGCCCGCGCCAATGCCGGCCCGACGATGATCGAATTCTTCACCTACCGCGCCGAAGGCCATTCGACGTCGGACGATCCGTCGGGCTATCGCCCGGTCAATGAGGGCAAGGCGTGGCCGCTCGGCGACCCGCTCGAGCGGCTGAAGGCGCATCTCATCGCGCTCGGCCAATGGGATGAGGAACGCCATTCGACGCTGGTGGCGCACTGCGATGCCGAGGTTCGTGCCGCGCAGAAGGAGGCCGAGAAGCTCGGCATCCTGCCGCAGCAGGGCAAGGACAATATCGCCAGCATGTTCGACGATGTGTACGCCGACATCCCGTGGCACATCGCCGAGCAGCGCGACGCCGCCCTCGCCGAAGCCAAGGACCGATAGGCGCATGGCGACGATGAATATGATCCAGGCATTGAACGATGCCCATAAGGTGATGATGCGCGCCGACGGCGATGTTGTCGTGTTCGGCGAAGACGCGGGCTATTTCGGCGGTGTCTTCCGGGTGACCGAAGGGCTGCAGCGCGAATTCGGCAAAACCCGCGCCTTCGACGCGCCGATTTCCGAGGGCGGGATCGTCGCCGCGGCGGTCGGCATGGCGGCTTATGGCCTCAAACCGCTGATCGAAATCCAGTTCGCCGACTACATCTACCCAGGCTACGACCAGATCGTCAGCGAAGTCGCCAAGATGCGCTATCGCACCGCCGGCGAATGGCCGATGCCGATGGTCATCCGAACGCCCTATGGCGGCGGCATTTTCGGCGGCCAGACCCACAGTCAGTCACCCGAAAGCCTGTTCACCCATATCGCTGGACTGAAGGTCGTCGTCCCCTCCACCCCGCACGATGCCAAGGGCCTGTTGATCGCGGCGATCGAAGATCCCGACCCGGTCATCTTTTTCGAGCCCAAGCGCATCTACAACGGCCCGTTCGACGGCCATCACGATCGGCCGGTGACCCCGTGGGCCAAGCACAGCGCCAGCGAGGTCCCCGACGGCCATTATGCGGTGCCTTTGGGCAAGGCCAGGGTGGTGCGCGAGGGCGAGGCACTGACCGTCCTCACCTACGGCACGATGGTCCATGTCTCGCTTGCCGCGGTCGAGGAAAATGGAGTCGATGCCGAGGTGATCGATTTGCGCACATTGGTTCCGCTCGACCTCGAAACCATCGTCGCCTCGGTCGAAAAGACCGGCCGCTGCCTGGTCGTCCACGAAGCCCCGCGCACCAGCGGCTTCGGCGCCGAGCTGGTGGCGCTGGTCCAGGAACGCTGCTTCTATCATCTCGAAGCGCCGGTCGAGCGCGTGACCGGCTGGGACACACCGTATCCGCATAGCTACGAATGGGCCTATTTCCCCGGCCCCAAGCGCTTGAAAAAGGCGCTTGAGAAAGTGATGGGCGACTGATGGCACGCTACGAATTCAAGCTCCCCGACATCGGCGAAGGCATTGCCGAGGCCGAGATCGTCGCCTGGCACGTCAAGG
>JARXKO010000123.1 GCA_030271595.1 Pseudomonadota bacterium
TCCCCTGGCTCGCCCCGATGCTCAACGGAGTCGAGCACGCCAATTTCTTCGAGACGCGCGCAACCGAATATTCAAAAGCCGCGACAAGGGGCAATTGGAACGAAGTGTGGGACAGCTTCGACCGGCGGCAAAAAGCGAAGGGCGAGGTCGCCAACGATGGGGTGGCGGCTGGCGAGGGCGAGGCGGACATGTTTGCGGCGGCGGGCGTGGCGGCGGAATAGGATTGCTACAGCCAACTAGCGAGAAAGCAGATCGAAATGGCGAATGAGGAAAAGTGGCTATTCTTAGTCGACACTAACGTCTTTCTCGATTTTTATCGGTACCCCGGAGAACCCGCCAAACGGCAGCTGGATGGCCTTCTGAAACACAAACAATCGCTAATCGTCACTGAACAACTCCACATGGAGTATCTAAAAAATCGACAGAAGGTAATTGCAGAAAATCTCAAAAAGAGTCTTGGCGTAGATAGGCTTGGCTCGCTCCCGTCGCTGCTGGCGGATTCAAAATTTGGTCGTGCCACCGCAAAAGCAGACCGAGCATTGGACGTTAGAATGCGTAAGCTCCGGTCATATGCTGACAATGTCTTAGTCAAACCGGGCGCCTACGATTCGGTTTATAAAACGGCCGTAAAGATTTTTCGATCGGAGCACGCATGGAATCTCAAGCGACCAAACAAGCTTCGCTATGAGATTAGGGAGAGCGCTCAGAGGCGCTTCTCATTGGGATATCCACCGAGAAAAGCCGCGGACACCTCAATAGGCGATGCAATCAATTGGGAGTGGATCATACATTGCGCCACGAACGCGGCTCACACGCCAAACATATTAATTGTGTCTCGGGACGGGGACTTTGGCGTCACACAGGGTAAAACAACCGTACTCAACGATTGGTTAAAATGGGAATTCAAGAATCGTGTCAAAGGGAGACGCAGAATTGAGCTGACAACAAAACTGACTGATGCTCTGAGAAAATTAGACGAGCAGGTGACACTGAAAGACGAGGAGATTGAAAATCAGGTTATTGATAGTTGGAAGAATGAACCTGACGTTCGCCTCAGCGACCTGAGTCCCGATAATGCGTTTCTCAATTACCTGCGATACTATGAAAAATTAAAGGCACCTTTGGACTTCGAACGAAAGTTTGCGGATCCGTCTGCAGTCGAATAGCTATCTTCGCGCAGACCTATCAGTTCCGATTCAATCCCATTTCGCGGCTCTGGAGCTTTTCTTTCCATCTCAGCTCCATGCGCATAATGTCGTCGTCAGTGGCTAGAGAGCCGGCTACCTCTAGGATGCTCGCTCGATAATCCTCTGGGTTGCGGGAGCGAAACGCAATTGCGTCACCGCTAATCAACGCATGTTGAGTCCATCGTGCAAGAAAGCCGCCCTGCGCAAATGCAGCGCCCACATATTGCTCGCGCGAGCGCGGACACGTCAGCAAATAAACGCCTCGAGCGTTGGCCAGAACCGCCCTCCACCCCCCCGGCAGCGCTTCGACTTGTGAAAGCTGGCAGAGAAAGGCTGTGTGACCAGGGTAAGGCAGTTCCGCTTCGTCTCGCCGCAATTCGACGACCTGCTTGTCCCGTCGATCGGCATATTGCGCCCAACTGCGCGTTCCGGGACCCCAATCGATGAGCAACTTGCCAGCATATGCCGCAAAGCTGTCGAGGGCACGAGTGCGATAAAGGTCGACACTCTTTGCAGCAATGATTCTGGCCGTAAGTGGGCAAACAAACTCAGCAATTCGTTCTTTAGCCAATTCGACCGCAAAGAGACCGACGAACAGCGTTCCGCGATCCGGCGTCGCAACAAAGCTGGCCCAGAATGGCGTCTTGAAATATCGCCGATCCTTTGTTGGTTGAGTTGCTTGGTAGCGCTCGAACAAATCACTCTGTTCGCGCCACGCCTGATACGGCGACATCCCAGAATCGCCCTGCCGTTTGGCATGTCGGAGCAATCGAACATCGCGAGGATCAATGCCCTCCGATTGCAGCAAAAGATTTAAAGTCAGCGACATGCGACGCGCACCGCACGCGGAGGCACCGCTTCGGACCAAATTTCAACAGACACCGCTTGTCCCTCTGCTTAACCGTGGCAGACTAGTCAGATGCCAGAAACGAGCAAGCGCATAGCGATCGTCTGCGGAACATGCGGCTCCGACGAAGTCAGCCGCGACGCATGGGCGAACTGGGATACGCGCAAGCAAGACTGGGTGCTCGGGGCCGTGTTCGACTACGGCCACTGCCACCGCTGCGACGGCGAAACGCGGTTGATAGAGGTCGAGCTGGCGTCCAGTTAGCGCAGCGCCTTCGCGCCTTCGCGTGAGAAAGCACTTTCCTACAGCAACCTATATGGTTCAAGATGCGCGACTCGTTTTGTATCGATGAGGTTGGTCCATGGCAGAGCGGGCGGCGAATCGCGACATCACGATCAGGGCCAGGGCGCCTGGCCGGGCGGGCTCCTCCCCGCGGCCCCCGCAGCTCTTCAATGACCCGCAGAACGGCCGCGCGCTTGCGCTAAGGTCGCACAACATGCGCCAAAGCGCGTGACTGTAGCGACTTTAGCGCGCGGCGGCTGGCCGCTCAGAAGTGGATGACATACTGGCTTGGCGACCAGCCGTCGTAGCTGGTCAGCGCGATGAACAGGATCAGGAACGCCAGTTCGAACAGCAGGATTCCGGCGATCACCGTCCAGCTGTCGTTGCGGCCGCGGGAGCGGGCGGCGGTTTTCTTGACCGGCGGCGGGGGATCGCGGCGGATGCGCGATTGGCCCACGCCGCGCGGCGCGAGGTTGACGATCGGCTTGGCGGAGTGGAGCGGGCTGGCCATGACCGCCGCAGGCTAAGGCCAAGCGGTTATCATCGGGTTAGCGCCGCTTGCGGGCGTCCGCGGCATTTTCCGGCGCCGTTGGGTGTTAGCCTGTGTTATGCCGACTGCACCGCACCGCACTGCACCGGGCCGGGCCGGGTGCGGTGTCGCTCAGGAGAAGGGGAAATCCATGTCCGATGCCAATAAATTGCTGTCCGCCGCGCTGATTCTGTTCGGGGTGATCTTCTGCCTCATCTACCCGCTGTCGATGGTCTGGCCGTCGGGCTGGGCGTGGCATCAGGGGACACCGCAATCGAGCGATTATTTCATGATGATCGTCGGTATTTACGCGACCCTTGGCGTGTTCCTGATCCGCGCCGCAAAGGACCCCGCGGCCAATGCCTCGCTGATCTGGTTCACCGTCTGGTCGAGCATCGTCCACGCCGCGGTAATGGCCTGGGAATCGCTGCGTAACCCGGCGATGGGCGGCCATTTGATGGGCGATGTGCCGGCGCTGCTGCTGGTCGCGGCCGTGCTCGGCGCGCTGATGATGCGCGGCGATCCGCGCCCGGTCGCGATCTAGGTCGAAGGCGGGCCGCTCAGCCGATCGGCTCGCCGCCTTTTTCTTCCTCGAACAGCGCGGCGACGACCGCGCCGTTGGCGCTCAGCCGGACCTTGTCGCCCTCGACCTCGGCAACCAGGCCCTTGGGGATGTAATGATGATGGTCCTGGTGGGCCTGGCCGCTGTCCTTGCGGGTCAGCTTGATGCGGTCGCCGTCGAGATGGTCGACAATGCCGATGTGGACGCCGTCGGCGCCGATCACTTCCATATGTTCGCGAATGTCGGTGAAGCTGCTCATCGCCTGTCTCCTCAAAGTGGCTTGGTCAGGTAACGCCATAGCACGGTAATGGATGCGCCCGGAATGCGGTCGCGCCGAGCAATGGCTTGAGCAGCGGCGCAGGCCCGACTATCGCGCTGGGCCATGGATGTCCGCACCACTCTGCCCGAAACGCAGCCCCACGCCGAAGCCCCGCTTCCCCCCGAGCACATGACCACCCGGCGCGAGGATTACCGCCCGCCCGACTGGCTGGTCCCCGAAGTCCGCCTCGATTTCGCGCTCGATCCCGACCGGACCGTCGTCACCGCCACGCTAAGCGTCACCCGCAACGGCGATCACGACCGCCCGCTGCGCCTCGACGGCGATGGTCAGCTACTCCTCTCGCTCAAGGTCGACGGCGCCGCGCAGCAGCCGCGGCTGGACGGTGAGCAGCTGGTCATCGACATTGCCGCCCGGTCGGCGACGGTCGAAACAAAGGTCGCCATCGCGCCTGCCGCCAACACCAAGCTGATGGGCCTCTACGCCTCGGGCGGGATGCTGTGCACCCAGTGCGAGGCCGAGGGCTTCCGCCGGATCACGTTCTTCCCCGACCGGCCCGACGTGCTGTCGCGCTATGCGGTGCGGATGGAAGGCGACCAGGCGCGCTTCCCGATCCTCCTCTCAAACGGCAACCGCACCGCGCACGGCGAGGGCGAAGGCGGGCGCCATTGGGCCGAATGGACCGACCCCTTCCCCAAGCCCTGTTATCTGTTCGCGCTGGTCGCCGGCGACCTCGCCGCCAACCGCGACCACTTCACCACCATCAGCGGGCGCAAGGTCGAACTCGCGATCTGGGTGCGCGAGGCCGATCTGCCGCGCACCGCCCACGCCATGGCCAGCCTCAAGGCGGCGATGGACTGGGACGAGCGGGTCTACGGCCGCGAATATGACCTCGATCTGTTCAACATCGTCGCGGTCAGCGATTTCAACATGGGGGCGATGGAAAACAAGAGCCTCAACATCTTCAACACCGCTTATGTCCTGGCCGATCAGGACACCGCCACCGACATGGATTTCGACAATATCGCGCGGGTCGTGGCGCATGAATATTTCCACAATTGGTCGGGCGACCGGGTGACCTGCCGCGACTGGTTCCAGC
>JARXKO010000124.1 GCA_030271595.1 Pseudomonadota bacterium
GTTTCAGGCCAATGGCGGCCTGACCAGGGCCAATGGCCAGCGCTTCCGCGACATGATTCTGTCGCGCGGCAACACGCTCGATTATGCCGACATGTACCGCGCTTTCACCGGGCACGACCCGTCGATCCAGCCCTATCTCGATTATTACGGGCTTTCGAACGGTGCGGCGGTTGCAACTTCGGTCGCGACCCCGGCGATGGCGCCCGCCCCTGCTCCGGCGCCTGTCCCTGCTCCGGCACCGGTCCCGATCACGCCGGCCAAGGGCGAACGTGGCCGCTAAGGCAGCGCCTCGCCGCTTCGACGATCAGGTCAGCGTCAGCGGGCAGATCAGCCCCGACGATGTCGCGGGCCTGCCCGGCGCGGGCATCGCGATGCTGATCAACAATCGTCCCGACGGCGAGGATCCGGGCCAGCCGGCGGCCGGCGACATCGAGGCCGCGGCCGAACGCGCCGGAATCGCGTACCGCCACATCCCGATCATTCGCGGCATCGGCCCGGCCGACGTCCAGGCGATGGACCTGGCGCTCGGCGAGGCCAAAGGCGGCAAGGTCCTGGCCTTCTGCCGATCAGGCAGTCGTTCGGCCCTGGTCTGCGCGCTGGCCCGCCGCCAGCAGGGCGTCGCCCAGACGACGGTCGAGCAGCAGCTGATCGACGCCGGAGTCGACCCGACCCCGATCGCGCATCTGCTTTAGGCGGAATGCCTAGAAGGGAGTGACGTCGCCGGCGGCAATTTCATCGGCCCGCGGCGCCCGCCCGAGCATGACATTGCGATGCGGGAAACGGCCGAAGCGGGCGATGATCGACTGGTGCTTTTTGGCATAGTCGAGCAGGCGCCGGTCGCCAAGCCGGGTGAACAGCAGCAGCGAGCGGTTCTGCTCGGCGATGTCCTCGCTATGCTCGAACGGCATGTAGAGAAACCCGCGCTCGACCGGCTCGAGCTGGTCGTCGAGCCCTTGGTCGACCGCGTCGCTGGCGATCGCCAGCGCCAGCGGATCGGTCGAGAACTGGTCGGCGTGGCCGCGGAACATATTGCGCGGAAACTGGTCGAACAGAATGACCCCGGCAAGCGCGGTCAGTGCGTCGCCAAGAAAACTCGCTGCCGGCAATTGGCGCTTGTCCGACCACAGATCGTGGAAGGTCTCGCGGATCCGGCTGTCGAGTTCCTCGTCGGCTTTCCACCATTGCTCATGCTCAAGCCCGAACCAGAAGCGCAGAACCTCGGCGCGCCAGTCCGCCGAAGTCGAAACCCTCACGCCGCGGTGCCGCCGACCGTCAGTCCGTCGATGAGCAAAGTCGGCTGGCCGACCCCGGCGGGGATCGACTGGCCGCCCTTGCCGCAAATGCCGATGCCTTCGTCGAGTGCGAGGTCGTTGCCGATGCCCTTGACCCGGGTGAGTACGCTAGGCCCGTCGCCGATCAGGGTCGCGCCCTTGATCGGCTCGGCGATCCGGCCGCCGCGAATGCGATAGGCTTCGGTGCAGGAGAAGACGAACTTGCCGCTGGTGATGTCGACCTGTCCGCCGCCGAAACTCTTGGCGTAAATGCCGTCCTTGACCCGTTCGACCAACTCGCCCGGATCGTCGCCGCCGCCAAGCATGAAGGTGTTGGTCATGCGCGGCATCGGGGCGTGGGCGAAACTTTCGCGGCGGCCGTTGCCCGTCGGTGCCATGCCCATCAGCCGGGCATTGAGCCGGTCCTGCAAATAGCCCTTGAGGATGCCGTCTTCGATCAGCACCGTGCGCCCGGTCGGCGTGCCTTCATCGTCGATGGTCAGCGAGCCGCGCCGCCGCAGCATCGCGCCATCGTCGATCACGGTCACGCCGGGCGCTGCCACGCGCTCGCCGATCCGGCCCGAGAAAGCCGAGCTGCCCTTGCGGTTGAAATCGCCTTCGAGGCCGTGGCCGACCGCTTCGTGGAGCAGCACGCCGGGCCAGCCGGGACCGAGCACCACCGCCATCTCACCGGCCGGCGCGGCCACCGAATCGAGGTTGGCGAGCGCCTGGCCAAGCGCGATGTCGATCGCCCGGTTCCATGCCGAACCGTCGAACAAGGGAGTGTAAAGGTGACGCCCGCCAACGCCGTGATAGCCGGTTTCGCGGCGACCGTTTTGTTCGGCAACGATACTCACGCCAAGCCTCACGAGCGGGCGGATGTCGGACGCCGCGAAGCCGTCGCCGCGGACGATGTCGATCACGCTCCAGCTTGCCGCCAACGTGACGCTGACCTGGACCACGCGCGGGTCGCGGGCCCGTGCCGCGGCGTCGATCTGCTCGCACAAGGCGACCTTGTCGGCAAACGGGACCAGGGCAAGCGGGTCGTCGCCATCGTACATCGACTGGTTGGTGCGCGGCGGCGGCGCGGCCGGCCCGCTTTTGGCCGGGTCGATCAGCCGCAAGGTCGCTGCAGCTCGGTCGATCGCCGCTTCGCTGATGTCGTTGGCGTGGGAGAATGCGGTGGTCTCGCCGCTCACTCCGCGCAGGCCGAACCCCGACGTCGCGTGATAATCGGCGGTCTTGAGCCGCCCGTCATCGAACCCGAAGGCCTCGCTCGCCGCATATTGAAGGTAGAGCTCGCCATCGTCGCAGGCGGCAAGGTGGGTGGCCGCCAGTCGGCGAGCGGTATCGGGGTCGAGCGATCGATAGAGGAACCGCCGCGGGTCGACAGTCATGCCGGCTGCTGATCCGCGGGCCCACCTTCGAGCACGAAACGGCGGTCGCAATAGCCGCATTCGACGAAGCCCGTTTCCGGGTCGATGCGCAGATAGACGCGCGGATGACCGAGCGCGGCGGCAATCTCCCCCGAACCGTCGCAGGCAATGCTGGACGATTTTATTCTGATGGTTTCGGGCGGCGGGATCATTGCCGTTGCACTACCAACGCACCCCACCGCCCGCAACCATGCTTACTGATAGGTCGCGGTGACCGTATATTCGTTCGAGTAAATCCCCGGGTTCATCCCGGCGGATATGGTCACATCGCCGCCGACGAACACGTCGAACACTTTGTCGGCACCGACGTTGTAGTCGTAGAGGCCGTTGACGTTGGCGACCCGATCGAGGTTGAGCGTGACATTGATCCACGTCGGGCTGCTGAGGTTGCCGTTGAGATAGAGCTTGTCGGGCAAGACCGCATCGACGCTGACCGGCTGGCTGGGCGTTCCGGCCCCCATCATTCGCCCTCGCGACGGCGTGAATTGCGGCATCTGGGTGACCGTCCCGCTGAGCGCGACCGAGCCAGTGCCCGCATCGACCGTGACCGTTCCAGAGCCGCTTGACGGAATGACGTAACCGCCGAACGAGAGATCGTCGATCTTGATGAACGACAGCGGATCGAGAATGATCACCTTGCCAGTCGAATCCTTGGCTGGCGCCGTATACACCCCGGCCGCCGCGGCGCCCGGCATCGCCAGTGCAGCGGCCGCGGCCACTGCAAGTTTATTTCGGTACTGTTTCATGTCCGTTCCCCACTTGGATGACGGCGGGGGATTATCCTGCTGTTCCGACCAAGCGCTTTATGGGAAGGGTATGGGTGATTTTAACGCTGTTCATTGGCCATGTTGAGGCCGCTCGCTTCCGCAGCAGGCCCGGCGCCGCTATGGCGCGTCGATGAGCCAGACCGACCCGACCCCGCCGGCGATCCGCATCGATGCGCTTGAAAAGACCTATGCCGGCGGCAAGCGGGCGCTTGACGGGGTCAGCTTCGACGTTCCGCGCGGCCAGATTTTCGGGCTTTTGGGTCCCAATGGAGCGGGCAAGTCGACGCTCATCAACATCCTTGCCGGGCTGGTGATGAAAACCGGCGGCACGGTGTCGGTGTGGGGCTTCGACATCGACGAGCATCCGCGCAACGCCAAGCGGGCGATCGGCGTGGTGCCGCAGGAAATCATCTTCGACCCCTTTTTCACGCCGCGCGAAACACTCGAGATCCAGGCGGGCCTCTATGGCGTTCCACCGACCGAACGGCAGAGCGATGCCTTGCTCGCGGCGATGCACCTGACCGACAAGGCCAATGCCTATGCCCGGACATTGTCGGGCGGCATGAAGCGGCGGTTGCTGGTGGCCAAGGCGATGGTTCATTCGCCGCCGATCCTGGTCCTCGACGAGCCCACCGCGGGGGTCGATGTCGAGCTTCGCCGGCAATTGTGGGACTATGTGCGGATGCTCAATGCGCGAGGCGTGACGATCGTCCTCACCACCCATTATCTCGAGGAAGCCGAGCAATTGTGCGACCGCATCGCGATCATCCATCACGGCCAGGTGGTGGCCAATGAGCCGACCCGCACCTTGATCGCCAGGGCGCAGGAAAAATCGGTGATCGTGACGGTCGACCGCGACCTCGCCGAAGCCCCGCAGGCGGCGTGCTTCGACCGGGTTGAGCGGATCGACGAGCGGACCCTGGAAATCGCCTATCGCAAGGACCGGGTGAACGCCGGGGAAGTGCTCGCCGCGGTCCAGCAGGACGGCCTCGGGATCGTCGACGTCCGCACCCGCGACCCCGACCTTGAAGATGTCTTTCTGAGCCTGGTCGGGAGCGCCCCCAAGGCATGACCATGACGGCCGACGTGCTGATCATCGGGTCGGGCGCGGCCGGGCTGACCGCCGCGCTCAATCTGGCCGCCAGCCGCAAGGTAGCGGTGATGGCCAAAGGCGAGCTTGGCGGTGGCGCGACCGAATGGGCCCAGGGCGGGATTGCCGCGGTGCTCGAGGAAGGCGACAGCTTCGACGCGCATATCGAGGACACGATGATCGCCGGCGCCGGGCTCAAC
>JARXKO010000125.1 GCA_030271595.1 Pseudomonadota bacterium
ACCGGATGGAGATCATCCGCCTCGAGGGCTATACCGAGGATGAAAAGGTCGAGATCGCCAAGCGCCACCTCATTCCCAAGCAGATGGAAGCCCACGGCCTCAAGGACGGCGAAGTCGTCTACAGCGACGAGGGTGTGCGGGGGATCATCCGCCATTACACCCGCGAAGCCGGGGTCCGAACGCTCGAGCGCGAACTGGCCAAGGTGGCGCGCAAATCTCTGCGCCAGATTCTCGAGAACAAGGCCGAAAGCGTCGAGCTGACCGCCGACAATCTCGGCGAGTTTCTCGGGGTTCTCAAATTCCGCTACGGCATGGGCGAGGAAGAGGATCAGATCGGCGCCGTCACCGGTCTCGCCTGGACCGAAGTGGGCGGCGAACTGCTGACCATCGAGGCGGTGACCGTCCCCGGCAAGGGCCTCATCAAAACCACCGGCAAGCTTGGCGAAGTGATGCAGGAATCGATTCAGGCGGCGATGAGCTTCGTCAAGGCGCGCTCGCCAATCTATGGCGTCAAGCCGACCGTGTTCACGCGCAAGGACATCCACGTCCACTTGCCCGAGGGCGCAGTGCCCAAGGACGGCCCTTCGGCCGGAATCGGCATGGTGACGGCAATGATTTCGACTCTGACCGGGATCGCGGTGCGCCGCGATGTCGCGATGACCGGCGAAGTCACCTTGCGCGGCCGTGTGCTTCCGATCGGCGGGCTCAAGGAGAAACTGCTGGCCGCGTTGCGCGGCGGGATCACCACCGTCCTTATCCCCCAGGAAAATGAAAAGGATGTCGCCGAACTCCCGGCGAGCGTCAGGGAAGCGCTCGAGATCGTGCCGGTCTCCCACGTCGATGAGGTGCTTGCCCGGGCGCTGGTTTCGCCGGTCACCGCGATCGAGTGGAGCGATGCCGATGAACATGCCGCCGAACCCCCGGTCCAGCCCGCCAGCGGCGAGCCCGGGACCATCCTTCGTCACTAGATTTTGACTCGACGCGGGAGTTTGGAGTTAATGGCGAGCGCCGTGCGTGGGCGAGTCTCGCGCACGGGAAGGGGAGCCGGATATGAACAAGCAGGAATTGATCGGGCATGTCGCCGATCGTGCCGGATTGAGCAGGAACGACGCGAGCCGGGCAATTGAAACGATGCTTGAAGTGGTGACGGCGACGCTCAAGCGCGGCGACGAGGTGCGACTGGTCGGCTTCGGCAACTTTTCCGTGACCCAGCGCAAGGCATCAACCGGCCGCAACCCGCGCACTGGCGAGCCGATCCAGATCAAGGCGACGTCGCAGCCCAAGTTCCGCGCCGGCAAGATCCTCAAGGACGCCGTCCAGTAACGCTTGCGCAAATGCTGGACAGGCCCGCGCCTGGCCTTATATGCGCTCATCCCCGGCAACGGGGGTCGGGCGCGTAGCTCAGTGGTAGAGCACTGTGTTCACACCGCAGGGGTCGCAAGTTCAATCCTTGCCGCGCCCACCATTCCCTGCCGTTGAACAATCCCTTCAAGCCTAACGCAAATAGCCCGGCTGGAAGCTCGCGACGCGGCGGAATTCGGCCGGATCGGGGATCTGGATATCGCGCCCGCGGCGCTTGATCAGGCCTTGCCGTTCAAGGTCTGCGAACACGCGATTGACGTTGACCGAAGTCTGGCCGGTGATGTCGGCGATCTGCTGCTGGGTGAAGGGGTTGGTCATTCGCGCCTGGCCGGCGTGCATCCGCATCTGCGTTTCGCACAGCAAATGCGCCACTCGGGCGGTCGAATCGCGCCGCCCGCAATTGACCAGCCATTCATAACCGATCGCTTCGTTGCGCTGGATCAGCTTCCAGAAAAAACGCTGCATTGCCGGATGGGCATCGACGATCGGGTCGAAATCCTCGGCCCGGCCGATCTTGACCTCGCTTCTGAGGATTGCCTGAATGCCATAATCGGCAAGGCCGTCACGCGGCAGGATCCCTTCCCCCGGGAAGCGCAAGGCGACGATCTGACGGCGGCCGCTGGAATCGCTCTTGTACTTGCACAGCAGGCCCGAGCGAACGAACATCACTTCGTCGCGCTCCGCACCCTCCTCGCGGAACGGCTTGCGCGGCTCGACCTGGGTAAATTTCGCGGGCATTTCGTCGAGGATGGTCGCGAGATGCGGTTCGAGTCCTGCGGCGATCAGCTTGTCGCGCAGGTCCACGCCGGTCGTCGCCGATTTCGGATGTCGACTCATCCCGCCCCTCTCGTCGCTGACGATGCGCCCCCCAAACCGGGCTTGCAAGAAATTATAGCAATTGAAGTTATCGCAAATCATCCGAAAGCGGCGCTTCGAACCGCTTCGTGCGATCGTCGGACAGGGTCATTGCGGCAGGCTGGCGCGGCGGTCCCGGCCACGCGGGCGAGAGGATTGGCCATGGCGCTGTTTCGCTTGGCGGCGTGGCCGGATAGACGAACTTTTCGATCGTCGGATTCAGGGCTGCCGGGCGTTTGCTTGCGTTCCACCCCAACCGTCCTTAAGTGGCGGCGACGCCTGAAAGAACAGACCTTTCGGGCGCCCCCGTGGCGATCGTAGCTCAGCTGGTTAGAGCATCGGTTTGTGGTACCGAGGGTCGCGGGTTCAAGCCCCGTCGATCGCCCCATTTTTTTCCCATTTCAAACGGACATTGCCGACCGATGAGCACGCCCTGGGACCTTGCCGATTTCGACGAGCATGAAGAGGTTCAGTTCGTCACCGACCGGGAGTCCGGCCTGAAGGCGATCATCGCCATCCACTCGACTCACCTTGGTCCTGCTGCCGGCGGCGCGCGCTATTGGCATTACGCAGAGGACGATCACGCGTTTGTCGACGCGCTGCGCCTGTCGCGCGGAATGAGCTACAAGAACGCGATGGCCGGGCTTCCGCTTGGCGGCGGCAAGTCGGTCATCCTCGCTGGCCCCGATAAAGCGAAGACCACCGACCAGCTTCATGCGTTCGGCCGGGCGGTCGACAACCTCTGCGGCCGCTACCTCACCGCCGAAGACGTCAACATGAGCGTCGCCGACATGATCGAGATCGCGCGCATGACCAAATATGTCGCCGGGCTGCCGGCCGAAGGCGCTCAGGTTGGCGGCGATCCTGGTCCCCATACCTCGCTCGGCGTGTTCCTTGGATTGAAAGCCGCGGTCCGCCATGCGCTCGGCAAGGATCGGCTCGACGGTCTCCATATCGCCGTCCAGGGCGCGGGCAGCGTCGCTACCGGAGTCGCGATGCACGCGGTCGCGGAGGGCGCTCGCATCTCGGTCGCCGATGTTCACGCCGACAAGGCCCAGCAGCTCGCCGATGCGGTTGGCGGCGCGGTGGTTTCGGCCGAGGACATCCTCGCGCTCGAGGCCGACGTCTTCAGCCCCAATGCGCTTGGCGCGATTCTCGATGAACGGTCGATCGCCGGCCTCAACGCCCCGATCGTCGCCGGCGGCGCCAACAACCAGCTCGCCACTCCGCAGGATGGAGTCCGCCTGAAGGAACGCGGCATCCTCTACGCGCCCGATTACGTCATCAATGCTGGCGGGATCATCAATGTTTGCACCGAATTTCTTGGCGATGGCGATGCCGCCCTGGTGCGTGAGCGAATCGACGGGATTCCGCTCCGCCTCGAGCAGATCTGGGACGAAAGCGACCGCAGCGGCCGCGATCCTGCTGCGGTGGCCGATGCCATGGCGCAGCGGCTGATCGGCAGGGGCTGACCAGCTGGCGATGCACGCATTTGCCAATCCGACGCGCTTCCTGCGCCTGGCCCGGCCAGCGACGGGATGGCTGCTGGCGATCGGCGCGGTGCTGGCCGGGGCCGGGATGGTGGCAGGCCTGACCCTGACCCCGCCCGATTATCTCCAGGGTGAGACGGTTAGAATTCTCTATATCCACGTCCCCGCGGCGTGGCTCGGAATGGCCGGCTGGATGGGCATTGCGGCGGCCTCGTTCAGCCAGATCGTGTGGCGCCATCCGCTGGCCGCGGTGGCCGGGCGCGCGGTCGCTCCGGCGGGCGCGGTCTTCGCCTTCGTGTGCCTGGTCAGCGGATCGATCTGGGGGCGTCCGACGTGGGGTACGTGGTGGGAATGGGACGGGCGCCTGACCTCGATGCTGATCCTGTTCTTCCTCTATCTCGGCTATATCGCGCTGGCCGCGGCCGAGCGTGAGCGCGGCGGCGAGGGGCGCATCGCCGCGATCTTTGGCCTGATTGGCGCGATCAACCTGCCGGTCATCCATTACTCGGTGCTGTGGTGGCGCACGCTCCATCAGGGGCAGAGCATCTCCTTGACCGGCTCGACCATCGCACCGGCCTTGCTGTGGCCGTTGCCGCTCACCATGCTCGGATTCACGGCCTTGTTCGTCGCCGCTGTCCTGATGCTGATGCGCAAGGATTTGGCCGAAGGCAAAGTCGAGGCGCGGTTGCGCCGGGCGGCGCGGTCGTGAATCCCTGGCCATTCGTCATTGCCGCTTATGCGGTCACGATCGGGGCGACAGGGGCGTTGATCGGCTGGGCTTATGCCGGGATGCGCCGCGCCGAAACCGCGGCCGACGAGCTCAACCGCCAATGAAACCCAAGAACCAGCGGCTCGCACTGATCGCGGCGGCGCTGGTGGCGCTGATCGGAGCGGTGTTGCTTGCAATGCTCGGGCTCAAGGATCAGGCGGCCTATTTCCTCACGCCGGCCGATATAGCCGCCGGCAAGGCGGTCGATGGCCGCGCCATGCGGCTTGGCGGAATGGTCGAGAAGGGCTCGGTCGTGCGCCTGGCCGATGGAGTCAGCAT
>JARXKO010000002.1:0-6355 GCA_030271595.1 Pseudomonadota bacterium
TCGTCGATGGCCACCAGACCAATGCCTGGCTGACCCGCTTCGTCGAAATCCTGGAAAGATGGCCCGCGGCCTGAGGTCCGTCAGCGCTCACCAATGGCGCACCCGACAGGATTCGAACCTGTGGCCTCTGCCTTCGGAGGGCAGCGCTCTATCCAGCTGAGCTACGGGTGCAACGCGGTCCGCGCGGCTTAGCGGCGACTAGCCGGAGCGGCAAGACTCCCCCAGAAACCCGGCCAGCGCTCGGTGCAGCTGGCGCCGCTTGGACCCGACAACCATCCCGACATGCCCCGAGTCAATCGCCAGGGCCGGGCCCTTCGTGGCGGTCGCCGCCGGGGCAATGCGGTCGTTGGCAGCAGTGATGGTGAGCAGCGGCACATCGAGCCGCTCGCTGATCGCCTTGCCGCCGACGTGCCAGCGGCCGCGGCCAGGCAAATCGGCGCCGAACAGATTTTCGATCAGCTCCTTGGCAGCGGGATAGGGCAGGGCCTCCCCGCCATTGGCCCAATCTTCCAGCGCGACGAAGCGGCGGGCCGGAGGGCTGCCCGGATCGAGCTCGTCGAACTCGGCGAATTTGCTCACCGTCCGCAACGGATCGAGCGACCAGAAGGCCGCCTGCAGTAATTCCATCGGCAGAGCCCCGAGCGACTCGGCGCCGGCCCGGCTGTGCGCCCATAGCTGGTCGAGCGCCGCGCGAGAATCCGCCGGGTAAGCGCCGAAATGCCACGGGCTTGCGAGAGTCGCGACGCGCTCGGTCTGGACGAGGTTCGCGGCCGCGATCGCCATTGTTCCGCCGAGGCAATAGCCGATCAACGCCGGCGGCTCACCGATCGCCTCAATTAGCGGCACGAGATAATGGTCGATGTGGGCGGTGACGCTCAGCCCGGCGCGGCCATCGGCGCGCCCCCAATCGAGCAGGAGCACGCGCCGGCCCATGGCTTTTACGGCTTCGGCGAGCGACGTTTCCTGGTCGAGGTCGAGGATCCGCGGCGGATTGATCAGCGAGGGGACGAGCAGCGCCACCGGCCCGCTGCCGCCATGATCGCGCAAGCACACCCCGTCGATGCGCGCGCAATCGGGCAGGAGCGGACGCGCTGGACCGCGCTCGGCGAGCTCATAGCTGCGCAGCCCGGCGAGGGCGCGGCGCGCCAGTGCGGGATCGCTTTCGCCGGCCTTGCGGACAAGCTCGAGGAACAACGGCAACGGGCGCGGCGCGCGCTCGCTTGCCGGTTCATGTTGCAGTGCACTATCGTCTGCTATTAGAGCGCCTTTCGGGTTGCTGGAGCGGATCATGGCCAAATCATCGGACAAGGTGACGATCAAGAAATACGCCAACCGGCGCCTTTATGACACGGAAAGTTCGGCCTACATCACGCTCGACCGCCTGGCGCAAATGGTCCGCGACGGGCGCGAGTTCGAAGTCCTCGATGCCAAGAGCGGCGACGACATCACCCGCCAGGTGCTGACCCAGATCATCGTCGACGAAGAATCGCGCGGGTCGACCATGTTGCCGCTCAATTTCCTCAAGCAGATCATCGGCCTCTACGGCAATTCGATGCAGAATTTCGTGCCCCAATATCTGGAGGCGGCAATGGACGCGCTGAAGCGCAACCAGAGCGCGGCGCGCGATGCCTTCGGCGCCACGATGTTCGCCGAAATCGCGAAAAAGAACATGGCGATGTTCGAGGAAGCGGCGCAGGCGCTCGCCGGCAAGCCCGTGCCCAGCGACAAAGCCGCGTCCCCCGGTGACATGGATTCGCTGCGCGCGGAACTGGCCGCGCTCCAGGCCAAAGTCGAAAAGATGGGCCGCTAAGCATGGCGAAGAGTGCGGCGTTTCTGGCCGGGCTGGCCTTGTCCGGAATCGCTGCAGCGCAGGCGCCGGTGCCGATCCAGCCGGCCTATGACTACGGCATCGCCACTCCGCTCCCAGGCCGCTGGACCTACGCCCCGACCGCAAGCGGGAGCGCGGCCAGCTTTGCCGATGTCAGTGCGCGTCCATTGCTCACGCTGACCTGTGTCCGCGCCACCCGGCGGATCAGCATTGCGCGACCAGCCGCCGGTGCTTCGCCCTATCTCATGGTGTGGACCAGCGGCGAGCGGCGCAACGTCCCGGCGAGCTTCAACCCGGCCACGGGCCTCATCACCGCCGACCTGCCGGCCTATGACCGATTGTTCGACTCGATCGCGTTCAGCCGCGGCCGGATCGCGGTCGGGCCGAGCAATGCCGGCGCGCTGGTGGCACCGCTGTGGCCCGAAACCATTCGCGTGGTCGAAGATTGCCGGGTGTGAGAAGTCTCTTCGATGGAAGTTCGCTTTGGCTGCGCAACGCCTACCCCAGCTCGGTGGCTCAAGCGCGAAGCGCAAGAGAGTTGCCGAATCTTCACCGCATTTCAAGTCTTGAAATTGCGGCCGATCCGACTCATCATGCAATCCGCAATCACGCAGCGAAAGGAGGTGATCCGATGTCTCATGGTTCAGCAGAGAGGTCGGAGGAGGTCGTTCGCACGCGCTAGGCGCCAAGCGAATGGTTGGCACCTCCTTCAGCTGACCATGTCGAAGGGCATCGCTGCACGCGCAGCGGTGCCCTTTAACATGTCTGGTTTTTGACTCGCGCACAGGGCATTAGGGAACGGTTACGGCGCTGAAGTGTCTTTTGTTCGACCAAGGGAGTGAAGTAATGGCCAAAACCGCGACCAAACGGACGAAGAAATCCCCCGCGAAAAAACCTTCTTCGAGTTCGAAATCCAAAACCAGCACAGTCGACAAGCTGGCCAAGGCGGCGATGAGCAAGGAAATGCTCGCCGCCGGACTCGCTGCGGCGGCTGCAGCAATCAGTGCCAGCCCCAAAGCCCGCAAGGCAATCCGCGACGCCGGGCTGGATGCCGCCGACACCGCATCCAACGCGGCGTCGAGCATGATGTCGAGCGCGACCAAATTGGGCGCGCTGATCGCCGAAGCCGTGGCCGATGCCGCGCAGCGCGTGATGTCCGGCAAATGGGGCGATTCTTCCCCCGCGCGCAAGCCAGCCGCCGCGAGCGCCGGCGCCAAGCGCAAGCCCGCCGCACGCAAGAAACCCGTCGCGCGCAAGAAACCCGCGGCGCGCAAAAAGCCCGCGGCGCGCAAGTCCGCGGCCAAGACCGGCGCGGCCAAATCGAGCACTGCAACCGCGCGCAAGCCCGCGTCGCGCAAGCGGACGGTGCGGCGCAAGACGGCGGCCAAACCAACCGCCCCGAAGTCCTGACGAAAAGGCGGCGCTAGGCCGCGTGCTGCTCGAACTGGAGCCGCGCCAGCCGCGCGTAGAGGCCGCTTTCGGCGGTGAGGCTGGCGTGGGTGCCCTCCTCGACGATTTTGCCGTGGTCCATGACCACGATCCGGTCGGCGGCGCGGACCGTCGCCAGCCGGTGGGCGATGACGATGGTGGTGCGATCGGCCATCAGCCGGTCGAGCGCGTCCTGGACCAGCCGTTCGCTTTCCGCATCGAGTGCCGAGGTCGCCTCGTCGAGCAACAATAAAGGCGCATCGCGGAGCAGCGCCCGGGCGATCGCCATGCGCTGACGCTGCCCGCCCGACAACCGCGCTCCGCCTTCGCCCATGAAGGTGTCGAGTCCCTCTGGCAGAGCGCGAAGGAAATCCTCGGCATGGGCGTCGCGCGCCGCCTGCCACAATTGATCGTCGCTGGCGTCCCAATTGCCGTAGCGAAGATTGTCGCGCGCGGTTCCGGCGAACAGCAAGGTCTCCTGCGGAACCATGGCGATGCGCTGACGGATGTCGGCCGGATCGGCGTCCCTGAGATCGATTCCGTCCATCAGCACACGGCCCGATTGCGGGTCGTAGAACCGCTCGGCGAGCTGGAACAAGGTGGTCTTGCCGGCGCCCGACGGGCCAACCACGGCAAGCCGCTCTCGCGGCCGCACCGACAGGCTGAAATCGGCCAGCGCCGAGGTTTCCTTGCGCGTCGGATAATGGAAGGTGACGTGCTCGAAGCTGAGCTCGCCGCGCGCGGGCAGCGGCAGTTGGGCCGGACTGGCGGGCGCCTCGATGTCGGGTTTGGCGGCGAGCAATTCGCCGAGCCGCTCCGACGCGCCCGAGGCGCGCAACAGGTCGCCATAGGATTCCGACAAGGCGCCGAACGCGCCCGCGAGCAATGCGCCATAGAGGACGAAGGCGGCGATCGTACCGCCGCTCATCAAGCCCGACGACACGTCGATCGCGCCCTGCCAGATGATCATCGTGATCGCTCCGAACAGCAGGAAGATGACGGTCGCGGTCATGATCGCGCGCAGCAGCATCCGCTTCTTGGCGGTGGTGAACACACGCTCGACCGAATCGGCGAAGCGCGCGGCTTCGCGGCCCTGCTGGTTAAACGCCTGGACGATCTTCATCGCGCCGAGGACCTCGCTGGTGACCGCGCCGACATCGGCGATCCGGTCCTGGCTTTGGGTCGATACCGCGCGAACCTTGCGCCCGACGACGATGATCGGGATCACCACCAGCGGAACCCCGAGCAGCAGCATCGCCGCGAGCTTGGCCGACAAGGCGAAGAGGATGGCGATGCACACCGTGCCCATGACAAGGTTGCGCAACGCGACCGACAGAGTGGTGCCGACGACCTGCTCGATGATCGTCGTGTCGACCGTGATCCGGCTGGTGATCTCGGCCGGCCTGTTCTCCTCGAAAAAGCCGGGCGAGAGGCGCAGCAGGTTGCGGTGGACGGCAAGGCGGATGTCGGCGACGGTGCGCTCGCCGAGCCACGACACGAAATAGAAGCGGGTCGCGGTGGCGAGCGCCATGACCCCGACCAGAAGAAGCAGATATTCGAACCAGCGGGCGATGCTCGGGCCGCTGCCGGCGCCATTGGCGAAGCCCTTGTCGATGATCAGCTTGAACGCATAAGGCACGCCCGAGGTCGCGCCAGCGGCGACGAGCAAGGCCAGGCCGGCGATTGCGATATGTCCTGGATAGGCAATCGCAAACGACCACACCATGCGCAGGTTCTTGATCGATTTGCCCTTGGGGCGGTTGGGGACGTTGGACATGTGGGTTGCCGCCTAGCAGTGTGGCCCGCTTGCCTCAATCGCCGCAATGACTGCGTTTAACCCCATCATCGCTTGTCACGCGGCCAATGCGGGGCCACATTCGTTGCTTGCCGAAACTGATGGTGAGACTGGATGCTCTACGACGCCTATGAAGTGCAGCGCTCGCTCCTGACGGGAGCGGGCCGGCTGGCCGGGCTCGGCGCCGGTTGGCTGAGCAATCCCGCCAATCCGTTCGCTTATTATTCGATGGGCCCGGTCGCCGCCGCGGGCCTTGAAGTCTTCGCCCATGCCGCGGCTCCGCGCGGCAAGCCCGAATTCGGCATTCATTCGGTCAAACTGGGCCGCAAATCGGTCGCGGTGACCGAGGAAATCGCGCTCGCCAGGCCGTTCGGCAACCTCAAGCATTTCGTCAAGTCGGGAGTCGCGGCCGGACCGCCGCTGGTCATCGTCGCGCCGATGAGCGGCCATTATGCGACGCTGTTGCGCGGCACGGTCGAAAGGCTGCTTCCCAAGCAGGACATCTACATCACCGATTGGGCCGATGCGAAGATGGTGCCCTTGTCCAAGGGCCGCTTCGACCTCGACGATTATATCGATTATCTGATCGCGTTCGTGGATCACGTCGGCGCGACCACCGGCCAGCGCCCGCATCTGCTGGCGGTTTGTCAGCCCTCCGTCCCGGCCTTCGCTGCGACCGCGATCATGGCTGCGGACAAGGCCGAATGGCGGCCCCGGACACTGACCATGATGGGCGGTCCGATCGACACCCGCGAAGCGCCGACCGCGGTCAACACGCTCGCGACCCAGCGCCCGCACAGCTGGTTCCAGCGCAATGTCATCGCCACGGTGCCGATGATTTATGGCGGCGCCGGGCGCAAGGTCTATCCGGGTTTCCTCCAGCTCGCCGGCTTCATGACCATGAACCTTGGCAGCCACCTCATCAGCCATTGGGAGATGTTCAAGCATCTCGTCGTCGGTGACGATGAAAGCGCGGACTCGACGCGCGATTTTTACGATGAATATCGTTCGGTGTGCGACATGACCGCCGAATTCTACCTGCAGACGGTGGACACCGTGTTTCAGCGACATCTGCTTCCCAAGGGCAAGCTCAAGCATCGCGGCAAGCTGGTCGATCCACGGGCGATCCGCGACACCGCGATCCTCGCGATCGAGGGCGAACGCGATGATATTTCGGGGATCGGCCAGACCAAGGCGGCGCTGGCGCTGGCATCCCGGCTCCCCGCGGCGAAGAAGCAATATTTGTTCGCCAAGGACGTCGGTCATTACGGCATCTTCAACGGCCGCAAATGGCGCGAGATGAT
>JARXKO010000002.1:6455-24612 GCA_030271595.1 Pseudomonadota bacterium
GTCCTCGGCGCTCGACACGACGATATTGCTGAACGGTTCGGGGCTGGCGTTGACGATCGCCCGCGCACCGGACTTTCCGGCATGGGCGAGGAAGGCCGCACCGCCGCCAAGCAGGAAGCTCGCGATTTGCCAGCCGGGATCGGCGCTGTTGACGATCGCCGCCGCCAGAAGCGCCCCGCCGACCGGGCGGATGACGCTGTGGATCGTGTCCCACAGGCTATCGACCCAGGCGATCTTGTCGGCGAAGAATTCGGCCAGTGTGCCGATACCCGCGGCACCGATCACCCACCAGCTGGCAAGGGCCGTCAGTGCGTGGAGCTGGTCGGGCAGCGCGATCCAGCCAAAGCGCATGGCGAGGCCGGTGACGAGGGTAACCAGATACAGGCGCCACCCGGCCAGCAGGCTGGTCGAGGCGGCCAGCGCGACCAGTTGGACGGGGTTCAAGTCTCTTCCTCGATCGTCGGCAAGCCGGCAATCTTGCGCGCCGCGTGGAGGAGCTCGACCGGGAGCATGGCGACGATCGTGCTGTTATGCTCGGTGCCAATCTCGGACAGGGTTTGCAACCGCCGCAATTCGAGCGCGCCGGGCGAGGCGCTGATGATGTCGGCGGCTTCGGACAGCTTCTTTGCCGCGACCTGCTCGCCCTCGGCCTTGATGATCCGGGCGCGCTTTTCGCGGATCGCTTCGGCCTCGCGAGCGATGGCGCGCTGCATCTGCTCGGGGATGTCGACATCCTTGATCTCGACCGAATCGACCTCGACGCCCCATTTCAGCGAGGCTTCGCGAAGCAGCTCTTGGAGCCGGGCATTGATCGACAGCCGGTCTTTCAGCATGTTGTCGAGGTCGCTCTGGCCGATGGCATCGCGCAGCGCGGTCTCCGCCGCCTGGATCGTCGCGCCCTTCCAGTCTTCGACCGAGGTCACGACCTGAACCGGCGTGTCGGCGCGAAACCACAACACCGCATTGACGCGCACCGCGACGCCGTCGCGGGTGATCGTTTCCTGGGTTTCGAGCTGATAGGTGATGGTCCGGGTGTCGACCCTGACGACCCGGTCGACGAAGGGGATCAGCCAGTACCAGCCCGGGCCCTTGGTCACCCCGAGCCGACCGAGGCGGAACAGGACCCCGCGCTGATATTCCTGGTTGATGCCGAAGCTCTTGAGCACGAACACCAGCGCGAATATCAGCAGTGGAACGAGCACGGCCAGGAACGGGATCATCTTACTTCTCCTCGGCCGACTACCCTAAGCGCGTTACAGCACCTCGAACAGCCCGGCGGCGCCCATGCCGCCACCGACGCACATGGTGACGACGACATATTTGACGCCGCGGCGCTTGCCTTCGATCAGCGCGTGGCCCGTCATGCGCGCGCCGCTCATGCCGTAAGGGTGGCCGATCGAGATCGATCCGCCATCGACGTTGAGGCGGTCATCGGGAATGCCGAGCTGCTCGGCGCTGTAAATGACCTGCACCGCGAACGCCTCGTTCAATTCCCACAGGCCGATGTCGTCGACCTTGAGGTCGAAGCGACCAAGCAGCTTGGTCACCGCTGCAACCGGTCCGATGCCCATTTCATCGGGCTCGGTACCCGCCACCGCCATCCCCACGTAGCGGCCCATCGGGGTCAGTCCGCGCTGCTCGGCCACCTTGGCTTCCATCAGGATCGAAGCCGAGCTTCCGTCCGACAACTGGCTGGCATTGCCCGCGGTGATCGAGGTGTCGGGGCCGAGGACGGGGTTGAGTGCCGACAGGCCTTCGAGGGTGGTGTCGGCGCGATTGCCTTCATCCTTGGCGATCGTCACCTCGCGCTGCGACACGTCGCCGGTTTCCTTGTCCTTGACCATCATCGTGGTGGTGACCGGGACAATTTCTGCATCGAAGCGGCCCGCGGCCTGCGCCGCCGCGGTGCGTTGCTGCGAGCGCAGAGCATATTCGTCCTGCCGATCGCGGCCGATACCGTAGCGGCGGGTGACCGTCTCGGCGGTCTGCAGCATCGGCATGTAGACGGTCTTGTGCATCGCGACGAGCGACGGGTCCATGGCGATCCGCATTTCCGGCGTCTGCACCATCGAGATCGAATCCTGCCCGCCTGCGGCGACGATATCCATGCGGTCGGTGATGATTTGTTTGGCAGCAGTGGCGATGGCCATCAGCCCGGACGAGCACTGGCGATCGATCGTCATTCCCGAAACGGTGACCGGGCAGCCGGCGCGCAGCGCGACCTGGCGCCCGATATTGCCGAATTGCGTGCCCTGGGTCAGCACCGCGCCCCACACGACATCGTCGATCTCGCCGGCATCGATCCCGGCGCGCTCGATCGCCGGGGTCAGCGAAAAGGCACCGAGGGTCGCGCCGGGGGTTGCGTTGAACGCGCCTTTGTACGCGCGGCCAATCGGGGTTCGGGCGGTGGAAACAATGACTGCGTCGCGCATCACATACTCCTCAAACTACCATCAGGCCGAGCCACAAAGCGGTCATGGCGGGCTTGTCCTCGCCTTCGATCTCGACCGTGACCCGGTGGCGAATCAAGACCCTTCCCGGCCCTTTCTCGCCAACCGAGTCAAGGGTGAAGCGGCCGCGGATCCGCTTTCCGGCCCGCACCGGGGCCAGGAAGCGCACTTCCTCAAGCCCGTAATTGATCGCCATTTTAAGGCTGTCGGGAAGGAGCATCGCCTCCGCCCCCATACGCGACAATAAAGACAGGGTCAGGAACCCATGCGCGATGGTCCCGCCGAACTGGCTCGCCGCCGCCGCCGCCGGATCGACGTGGATGAACTGGCGGTCCTCGGTCGCATCGGCGAAAGCGTCGATCCTGTCCTGGCCGATCGCGATCCATGACGACACGCCAACCTCCTCGCCGACCTTGGAGCGGATGGTCTCGAGGCTGGCGAGGGGCATCAGCGCCTGGCCTTGGGCGGCTTTGCGGGCGGTGTACCATAGGGCATGACCAGCGTGCCGTCGGGGGCAGCGGTAAAGGTCGTCTGGGTGGGATAGGCAAGCGCGATCCCGCGTTCGGCAAGCAGCGTCAACAGGGCGAGGCAGATATCGGATCGATGCTTGGCAAGCGCGTCGAAATCGATCGAGCGGTCGTCATAAACCAGTTCATAGTCGATGCCGTTTGGACCGAGCGCCTTGATGCAACAGCGCACCAGCCGGCAGCTCGCTGTCGGCGACACCGCTTGCTCGGCGATAGCAGGCAGTTGCTCGAGCAACTCGGGCGCGGTGCGATAGACCAGTCCGAACGGCAGCCAGATGCGCCGCGCCCTGGCACTGGCGAGATTATGGATCTGCTGGTCGAGCAAATTCTTGTTCGACATGATCACTTGTTCGCCGCCCTGGGCGCGGACGCGCGTGGTCTTGAGGCCGATCTGCTCGACGGTCCCGGTGGTGTCGCCGAAGCGGATCGTGTCGCCGCGCCGGAATGGGCGGTCGAAGACGATGCTCAAGGCCGCGAACAGGTCCGAGAAGATGCCTTGGGCGGCAAGGCCGATGGCGATGCCGCCAATGCCCAGGCCCGCGACCAGGGTGGTGACGTTGACTCCCAGATTGTCGAGAATGAAGATCGCGGCCAGCGCAAAAACGGTGACGCTGATCAGCACCCGGACGATCGACATGGCGTTGCCGAGCGTGGTTTCGCCCGGCTCCTCGCCGACCCGGTGGCGGACCGCGCCAACCACCAGTTCGCGCACCCACACCGCCATTTGCACCGCCAGGGCGATGATGAAGAAGACCGCCACGACTCGGCCGATTGGCGGCGGGGCGGCGACATAATTGGTGACGATGTCGAGCGCCGCCGCGATCATGAAAATTACCAGAGTTCTGGCCAGGACCGAGCCGATGACTCCGGTCCAATTGCGGCAATTGGGGTGGCGCTCGACGATCCGCTGGCCGATCAGCCTGAGCACCAACATGGCCGCGACCAACGCCGCTGCGACGATCGCGCCGGCGATCAGACCGTCGCGATTGGCAAACAACCATTCGAGCAGATTGTGCGTGCTTCCGACGGGGTTGATCGTGCCTTTCACCGCGCCCTAGTGGCGTCCGCCGGCGGCGGGATCAAGTCTTGGCTGCCGCCTTCGCTCGCCGCCGCGGCTTGCGCGAGAGGAAGTCGAGCAAGGCGACTTCGGCCGAAGACAGGCGCTTGCGCGCCCGCGGCCGCTCCATCCCGTCGAGCGGGTCGCGGGCGCTGGCCGCGACGGCCTCGATCAACCCGGGGTGAACATAGGCCTTGCGGCTGACCGCGACGGTATTGCCAAGCGCTTCGGCGACCGGCTCGATGACCGTCTTGACCGTGATCCGGGCATCGTCCTTTTTCTTGAGCAGCTGGTCGAGCGCGATGACACTCGCGCCCCAGGTGCGGAAATGCTTGGCGGTGAATTCGCCGCCGCTCTTGTCCTTGATATAGGCGTTGACGTCGCTCGAGGTGACCGGCCTCGGCTCGCCGTCGCCATTCACATATTGAAACAACATCTGGCCGGGCAGCTCCTGGCAGCGTTTGACCACGCGCTTCAAATGGCCGTCGGTCAGCGACAGTTCGTGGACGATGCCATGCTTGCCGGTGAAGCGCATCGCCAGCTTGCTGCCGCGGCGGCGCAGGTGGCGGGTCCTCAACGTGGTCGCGCCGAAGCTCTTGTTCGACTGGGCATATTGTTCATTGCCAACCCGGATATGTTCGGTGTCGAGCAGCCGCACAATTGCCGCGAGCACCGTCTCCCGCTCCATCGTGCGGCGCTTCAAATCGCGCTCGACGTGGCGGCGGAGCCTGGGCAATGCCTTGCCGAATTCCTTGAGGCCATCGAACTTGGAGGCCGAACGCTTGGCGGTGAAATCGGGGTGGTAGCGATATTGCTTTCTGCCGCGCGCATCGATCCCGGTGGCTTGTAAATGCCCTTCGGGGTCGGTGCAGAACCAGGCGTCGGTATAAGCGGGGGGCAGTCCGATGGCGTTGAGCCGGTCGATTTCCTCGCGGTCGGTGATGCGGTTCTTCCGGGTATCGTAATATGCCCAGGCGCGGCCGCTCTTCTCGCGCGTGAAGCCGGGTTCACTGTCGCTGCTATGGCGCATCAAAAACTCGCAAGCCGGAGAAACATCGGTCAGATAAGCGAGTTGGGGTCCGCAAGTTCCACCATTGACCGACCAGGACAGATTAAATGCCAGCGATCCGCGATTGCTCGATCCTCATCATCGCCACCGACCGCTTCGAGGAATCGGAACTGTTCGGCCCGCTCGACATCCTTCGCGGCAAGGGCGCACGGGTCGCGCTGGCGTCGCTGGATAGGGATCCGATCCAGGCGACGGTCCACGACGATCCGGGCAAGGTCATCCGCCCCGATCTGGTCGTGGGCGATGTAGTGGTCGATGACTATGACGCGCTGCTGCTGCCGGGCGGGGTCGGCAATCCCGACCGGCTACGCACCGAACAGGCGGTCATCGACCTCATTCGTGCCTTCGCCGATGCGGGCAAGCCCGTGGCCGCGATCTGCCACGGGCCGTGGCTGCTGGTCGAAGCCGACCTTTTGCGAGGCCGCACGGCGACCAGCTGGCCATCGATCCGGACCGATTTGCGCAACGCCGGCGCCGACGTGATCGACGAGCCGGCGGTGACCTGCGGCAACATCATTACCAGCCGCAATCCAGGCGACGTTCCGGCATTCACGCAGGCGTTGATCGACGCGCTCGAAGCGCAGGCCTAACCTTGATGCAAGGTTTTGCTGATAACCGATCGGCATGGAAGCGTTCACCGTTGCCACGATCGAGGCCGGAATCGACGGTGCCGCTGCGGCAGCGATAGCCGGCGCCACCGGTTTTGCCGCGGCGACCCTGCTCGACGGCGGGTACGGCCCGTCGTTCGCTCGGGGGCTCGTGGTCGCGGTTATCATGTTCGCAATGGTCAGGCGGGGGCTTGGGAAAATCCCCGGCAGCAGCGTGGCACGCCGGCAAGCGTCGTTGCTGGACGACGAGCTTGGCGAGCTTCCCTCGGAGTCGCGGGTTGTGCAGCTATTCGGGCCGAAGCCGAGTTCAGGCGTAGTCGGATTGCGCAGCGACCGCAGCCAGGGATCGCCGGGACCGGCCGCACCCGCCGGCGATCCGGATTCCATGGTGGACGCGCTGCACCAGCTCCGGCGGAGTTTGCGCTGACTATTCTTCGATGGTCAGCGCTTCGATCTCGATTTCGACCGATCCATCCGCCGCGGGCCGGGGCACTCCGACCACGCAAATGTCGGCGACGATCAGGCCGGCGAGGCTGAATTCCGCTGCGGCGAGCCCGTCGCACAGTCGCGCACCCGCGGCGGCGGCATTGTCGCCGACGAGCCGGATGTGAATTTCGTGACGCTCGCCGGACAACGTCAGCGACTGCCAGTCGACCGAGCGGATGTTCGACATCAGGACCCGATCGCGGGGGGTTTGGGAGCGCTCGACCAGCGCCCGGTAAAGCGCCGCTGCGGCGGGCGAAATCGCCACCCGCATCATTGCGAGGATTCCAGATAAGCGATCACCCGGGCAACGGTCACGGGGCGCGGGTCCCGGCCATTGCGCAAGTCGAACACGAACCGCGGATCGCCGACAGCATCGCGTCCGAAACGGGTTGGCGGGACGTCACAACGGCGCAAAAATTTCTCGACCTCTCTCAACAAATACACATTGGGTTCCTTGGTCTTGCGACTCGGCGGCCCATTTATTCCCAACGCAATTCCTACTTGTCTAGGCATTTACCTATAACTATGAGGAAACCATGCCGACTAACCCTCAAAAACTGATCGAGCAGCTATGCCTGGAGCGCGGCGAAGACTTCGCTGGCCTGTCGCGCATGCTCGGGCGCAACCCGGCCTATATCCAGCAATTTGTCCGGCGGGGCGTGCCGCGCCGGCTCAAGGAGGAGGAAAGGCGCAAGCTCGCGCGCTATTTCGGCATTTCGGAGGCGCTCCTCGGTGGTCCCCAGGACCACGGCAAGGGGCTCGGCGGATTGCTCAGCGTGCGCCGCCATCCGGTGCGGGTTTCGGCCGGACCGGGAGCGGTCGTGCTTGAAGAATTGGGTAAACCCTATTTCGCGTTCGACGAGCGCTGGCTCAAGGCGCTGACCCCGACATCCGCCACGCGATTGTCGATCGTCCGGGTGGAAGGCGATTCAATGGCCCCGACGCTCAACGGCGGGGACGATGTGCTGGTCGACCCGGGCGATCACATGGATCGGCTGCGTGACGGCATTTATGTGCTGAGGGTGGATGACATCGTGGTCGTCAAGCGGCTGGCGCTTAATCCGATCGGGGGGCGGGTTACGATCCAGTCCGACAATCCGGCTTATTCCGACTGGCCCGATTGCGGGCTCGACGAAATCAATTGCATCGGGCGCGTGATCTGGACCGGCCGGCGAATGGCCTAGCCGCGCCGTCGGCGGTCGAGCAGCCACAAGCCCGTGGCCAGCGCGGCGCCGATCGCTGTCCCGCCCAAAACGCCCTTCATCGGATTGCCGATGGCAAGCCCGACGACGAACCCGCAAAGGATGAACAAGGTCAGGAAACAGCCGCCGGCGAGGGGATTGGGTTGGACCATCCGCGCCCACTGCCAGACCCCGCGGCCGGATTCCAGAGCGATCGTTCGCAACATGGTCAACAGGCGGTTCACGATCTTTGTCGGCAGTGTCGAAACCGCCGCCGGGTTAAGGCTTTGGCCATGGACACGCCCTTCATTCATTCGCGAAACGCTTTGGCCGATGCCGCCGACCTGCTCGATCGTTTTGGCGATGACGCGGGGCTTGAGGCGGCAGTCCGCGCCGAGCGCAGCCGCGATGCCGGCAATGTCGTGCGTTTCTGCCACTGGCGTCAGATCGAGCGTGTCGTCGCCACGCTGAGCTGCGACAAAGTGATTGGGACGATTCACTAACAGCTTCTGATTCAAGGCGAAACGGCGCGCCGTAATCCCCGGCGCAACCCCGTCATTGATACTGGCGCTGTTCAGGAGCGGTGGCTAGGCTGGCCGGTGATGAGTGGGCGGGGATTGACCAACACGGTAGTGCGGCTGCTAGGCGCGGCGGCGATTGGCCTGGCAGGCGAGTCCGCCGGGCTGGCGCAGGCTGTTGCGCCGCCTCAATCGCCGCCGGCAGCGGCGGGCAGCGATCCGCTCACTAACCCCGCCGAACTCGATCCTTCGGCGCCGCTCGCCCCGCTGCCCGACCTCGGGGTCGATTGGCCCGACGTGACGACCCCAGGTGAGACTCCGCCGCCGCCGCAAATCGACAGCACAATCGGCGCCAAGGTCCAGGACTCGATCGGCGAGCGCCATTATTCGCTGACCGTCGAAGGCCTGGGCGGGCTCGGCGACAGCGCCGTCTTGCTCGCCGCCTTCCGCAAGCAATCGGCGTTGGAGGCCGGGCGCAAGAAGGCCGCCAACGTCGCCCAGATCGCCCGCCGCTCGCAATCGGACTCGGACCTGCTCGCCGAAATCCTCCGCAGCCAGGGCTATTACGATGCGATGGTCGATCCACGGATCGAGGGTTCGGGCGCCTCGCTCCAGGTCATTCTTACCGCCGCAGCCGGCGAACAATATCACTTCGCTTCGGTCGACCTTCCAGGCCTCGATGCGGCGGGGCTTGAGGATTCGGCCAAGCTTCGCGCCGCTTTCTCGGTCAAGGCAGGCGATCCTGTCATCGCTTCGCAAGTGATCGCCGGGGGTACCGAGTTGACCCGCAAGCTCGGCGAGGAGGGCTTTGCCGGGGCCAAGCTTGGCGACCAGGCGATCGAGGTCAATCATTCGACCCACCTCGCGACCCTGGTTCTTCCGGTCGATCCGGGCCCGGTTGCTCACTTTGGCACCATCACCGTCAGCGGCACGCCGCCGTTCAGCGCCCGCCACGTCGGCCTGATCGCGCGGTTCAAGGCCGGCGACCAGTTCCGCCGCTCGCGGATCGACGATCTGCGCCGGGCACTGATCGCCACCGGGCTTATCTCCAACGCCACCATCTCGACCGTTCCGGCGGACGGCGGAAGGACCGTCGATCTGGCGGTCAAGCTCGAGCCCGCACCATCGCACACCATCGCCGGCGAACTGGGCTATGGCACCGGGCAGGGCGTGCGCGTCGAAGGCAGCTGGACCGACCGCAATTTCTTCAATCCCGAGGGTGCGCTGACCGTCCGCGGAGTGCTCGGCACCGCGGAGCAATTAGCCGCTGTCCAGCTGCGCCGGAGCAATTTCCTGCAGCGCGACCAGACCCTCAATCTCCAGGCCCTCGCAAGCCACCAGAAATTCGACGCGTACGAGGCGCGGACGGTCAAGGTCGGCGCGAATATCGAGCGTCAGAGCAATTTCATCTGGCACAAGAAATGGACCTGGAACGCCGGCGCGGAAGTCCTTGCCACCGATGAGCGCGGAGCCTTCGACACGTCGGGTATCAAGGACACCCGCACTTTCCTCATCGCCGCTTTGCCCGCGGGCCTCGGCTATGACGGCAGCGACAGTCTGCTCGACCCGACCCGCGGTTTCCGCCTCAGCGCGTGGCTCAGCCCCGAAATCTCGGCCCACGGCGGACACTTCACCTATGCCCGGACCCAGGTCGATGCGTCCGCTTACCGTCCCGTGTCGGACCGGGTCGTCGTCGCCGGGCGGGTCCGGGTCGGGACGATCTTCGGCGCCGGGGTGTACGATATCGCGCCGTCGCGCCGCTTCTATTCTGGCGGCGGCGGGTCGGTGCGCGGTTATGGCTATCAGCGGCTCGGGCCGAAGGATGTCGACGGCGACCCGACCGGGGGCCGCGGGCTCGCCGAATTCTCGCTTGAAGCACGCATCCGGCTGCGGCAATTCGGCGGCAATTTCGGGATCGTTCCGTTCGTTGACGGGGGCTCGCTGAGCACCGCCACCATGCCCAGCCTCAAGGACTGGAAGTTCGCGGTCGGCGTGGGGCTGCGCTATTATTCGAGCTTCGGGCCGATCCGCATTGACCTTGGAGTGCCGCTCAACCGCGAACAGGGCGATGGTCCGGTGGCGGTGTCGGTCTCGCTCGGCCAGGCGTTCTAGGGCATGGCCCAGGCCACGGTCATCGAACAAGGTCCAGGGCCGCAGCGGATCGTCATCCGGCGCGACTGGCCGCAGCGCCTGCTCAACGAATTGCTGGCGTTGTTCATTGCCTTGCTCGCGATTCTTGCCGCCGCCTTGATCCTGCTCGACACCGCGCCCGGCCACCGCTTCATCGTCGACCGGATCGGCGGGATAGAGACCAGCTCGGGACTCAAGTTCCGGATCGGGCGAATCGATGGCTCGGTGTTCGGCAAGTCGGAATTGCGCAATGTCGCAATCTCCGACCAGCAGGGCGTGTTCCTGACCTCACCCGACATCGAACTCGATTGGTCGCTGGGCGCGTGGCTGGCCAACCGGCTGTCGATCGACAGCCTGACCGCGCAGCGGGTCACCCTCGTTCGCGCGCCGCATCTCAAGCCGAGCGCCAAGAAGGGGCCGATCCTGCCCAGCTTCGACATTCACATTGGCGAATTCAGGATCGACCGGCTCGACATCGGCCCAGCGGTTTCGGGCAAGGCGCGCAGCGGCCGGGTCGAGGGGAAGGCCGACGTCCGCGCGGGCCGCGCCGTGGTCGCGCTCAACGCCTATCTCGACAACGGCGGCGACCGAGTCACCGTCAAGCTCGATGCCGAGCCCGACCGCAACCGCTTCGACGTCGAAGCCAAGGTGCGCTCGCCGGGCGATGGAGTGATCCCGGCGATCATCGGGACCAAACGGGCGATCGACTTCGATATCCACGGCGCCGGCAATTGGAGCCGGTGGCGCGGGCGCGCCGCGCTCGATCTGTCTCAGCGGCCGGCGTTCCGCTTCACGTTGGGGGTCGACAACGGCCGCTACCGGCTGGCCGGCCAATGGGCGCCGGCGCAGTTTCTCACCGGGCGCTTCCATCGCCTGACTACTCCGATCGTCGCGATCCGCGGCGATGCCACCCTGGTCAATCGCTTGCTCGATGGGCAGCTGTTCGCGACCACGCCCGAAATCCGGGTGGTCGGCCGCGGCGCGCTCGATCTGGCGGCGAACGAATTCCGCGGGGTCCGGATCGGGGTCGACCTGCTCAAGCCGCCGGCGCTGTTTACCAACATGATTGGCAAGGGGGTGCGCCTGGTCGCGACCCTCGACGGGCCGTTCGATTCGGCGGATTATTCCTTTCGCCTGACCTCGCCCGGGGTGAAGTTCGACAACACCGGCTTCCTCGATCTTCGCGCCGAGGGACGCGGGCGGATGAGCCAATGGCCGATGCGCGTCCCGATCCGGCTTACGGCGCGGGCCATCACCGGCATTGGCGATGTCGCCGGGGCGATCCTTGCCCAGCCCAGGATCGAGGGCTGGCTGCAGATCACGCCCAAGCTTGTGCGGGGTGACAATCTCACACTCACCAGCGCCCGGATCAACGGCAAGATCTCGCTCCTCATCGATCTCGTCACCGGGCGCTTCGAGGTGCTCCTGTCGGGTGCGCTCAACCGCTATCTCATCCCCGGTCTCGGGATCGTCGACGTCGTCACCGATCTGAAGGTCGTGCCCGGCGCCGATGGCCACGGCAGCCACGTCGTGGGGACGGCCAAGGCCTGGGTGCGACGACTCGACAACAGCTTCTTCCGCGACCTCACCGGCGGCCTGCCGAGCCTGACCACGAACTTACAGCGCGACCGTGACGGGATCGTCCATTTCAGCAATCTGCAAATCTATTCGCCCAAGCTCAGACTGTCGGGCTCGGGGATGCGCTTTCGCGACGGCACCTTCCACATCGTCGCCAGCGGGCGTCAGGCCAAATACGGCCCGCTCAAGCTGGTGCTCGACGGCCATATCGAACGGCCGAAGATCGACCTGTTCCTCGATCGCCCCAATGATTCGCTCGGGATTCGAGCGATGCATCTGCTGCTCGATCCAACCCCCGCCGGGTTCAATTATCGCGCTAGCGGCGGGTCGAAGCTGGGGCCATTCACGAGTACCGGCCAGATACTCCTGCCGCATAACCAGCCCACGGTCATCGCCATTGCCGCGCTCGATGCCGGCGGCGCCCACGCAAGCGGCCAGCTGCGGTCCGACCCCGGCGGTTTCACCGGCCGGCTCGCGCTCAGCGGGGGGACGTTGCAGGGGACGCTGGCTTTCGCGCCAAGCGGCGGCGCGCAGCGCATCGATGCGCACCTGACCGCCGCCAACGCCGCCTTCCCGATGCTAGCGGTACGCAGCGGACGGATCGACGGCACCATCGTCCTCGACAATGCCCATACCACGATCGACGGTGTGGTTGACGCGCGGGGGATCGAGGTCGGGGGAATGACCCTTGCCCATCTCACCGCCAATGCCAAACTGGTCGACGGGTCGGGCCAGGTGCGGGCCGTCTTTGCCGGTCGCCGCGGCGCCGCCTTCGCCTTCACCACACTCGCCAATATCACGCCCGATTCGGTTCGCCTCAGCGGTGCTGGCCGGATCGAAAGCACGCCCTTGGTGCTCAAGCAGGAAGCGGTCCTGACGCGCTCGGGCGATGGGTGGGCGCTGGCGCCGACCGCGCTGACCTTCGCCGGCGGATCGGCGACGGTGTCGGGGCGCAGCGGATCGAATCCCGAGGTTCATGCCGACGTGGCGTCGATGCCGCTCGGCGTGCTCGACCTGTTCTGGCCCAACCTCGATCTCAGCGGCTCGGCCACCGGTCGTCTCGATTATGCGTGGAAGGGCAATCGCAGCGGGCGCCTCGATCTCAAGGTGCGCGGGCTCAGCCGCTCGGGTCTGGTGCTGGCTTCGAAGCCGATCGATGTCGGGATTGCCGCCATCGTCAGCGACAGCAATGCCGCGATGCGCGCGGTCGCGGCCAGCGATGGCAAGGTCGTCGGCCGGGCGCAGGCGCGCTTTTCGCCCCTTGCCGGCGGTCCGCTGGTCGCGGCGCTGATGAACGCGCCGATGTTCGCCCAGCTGCGCTACACCGGACCGGCGGATACGCTATGGCGCCTGTCGGGCACCGAAGTGTTCGACCTGTCGGGTCCGCTGGCGATCGGGGCCGACATTGGCGGCCGCCTCGCCGACCCGCAAATCCGCGGCTCGCTCAAGACCCAGAATGCGCGGCTTGAAAGTTCGGTCACCGGAATGGTCATCGACGGCCTCGCCACCGAAGCGCGCTTTTCCGGCCCACGGCTGATTTTCACCCGGCTCGCCGGCAATACCTCGGGCGGCGGATCGGTCAGCGGCACGGGTTCGGTTACCTTCGCCAATGGCCGCACCGCGCTCAATCTCGACTTCACCGCCAACCAGGCGCTTTTGCTCAATCGCGACGACCTCGCCGCGCGCGTGACCGGGCCGCTGACCATCCGCTCGGACGGCAAGGTGGGCACGATCGGCGGCAAGCTTCATCTCGACAAGGGCCAGTTCCTCCTCGGCCGGGCGAGCTCGTCGGCCTCGGTCCCGCAACTCCGGGTGCGCAATGTCGGAGTCGACGCCGACGATGTCATCGACCTCAAGGAGCTGCACCCGTGGAACCTCGACATCGCGCTCGAGGGTCGCAACCTGAAAGTCACCGGGCTTGGCATATCCAGCCTGTGGACCACCCAATTGCAGATTGGCGGGCAGGCCGATTCGCCGCGCTTCAGCGGTCGTGCGGACCTCACACGCGGCGATTATGACTTCGCCGGGCGCAACTTCAAGCTCGACCGCGGAGTCATCCGCTTCAACGGTGAAACCCCGGTAAATCCGCAGCTCGATATCCGCGCCATCGCGCAGGTCCAGGGGCTGGATGCAAGCGTGCTTGTGCAGGGCACGGGCCTGCGCCCCGAAATCACGTTTGCGAGCAACCCGCCACTGCCGCAGGACGAGCTGCTGTCGCGGATCCTGTTCGGCACCTCGATCACCAACTTGTCCGCGCCCGAAGCGCTTCAACTCGCCTCGGCGGTGGCGGCGTTGCAATCGGGCTCGGGCAATCTCGATCCGATCAACGCGCTGCGCAAGGCGATCGGGCTCGACCGCCTGCGCATCGTCCCGGCCGATATCGCGACCGGCCAGAAAACCGCGATCGCCGCTGGCAAATACATCACGCGCAAATTGTTCGTCGAGGTGGTGACCGACGGCCAGGGTTATTCGGCGACGCGGATCGAATATCAGATCACCCGCTGGCTCTCGCTGCTGTCGACGGTATCGACCGTCGGGCGCTCGAGCGCTGCGGTGCGGGTGAGCAAAGATTATTGACCATGCGCCGGAGCCGTCATCCCGGACTCGATCCGGGATCCGCCTAAACTTCTTGAAGCAGGCGACAAGGACAGGCAGACCCCGGCTCAAGGCCGGGGTGACCAGGGGACACAGACAATGAAGTACATGCATCGAAAGACGATCGTCGCGCACGATGACGTTCCCGAAGAGCACCGCCTCAAGCGCTCCCTTAGCTGGCCGCATCTGATTTTTCTCGGCGTCGGCGCCATTGTCGGCACCGGCATCCTCGTTCTCATCGGCACCGCCGCGGGCAAGGCTGGCCCGGCGATGATGCTGAGCTTCGCGATTGCCGGCGTGATCTGCGCGGCGGCCGCGCTCGCTTATGCCGAGGTGGCGACGATGATCCCGGCGTCCGGCTCGGCTTACACCTACTCCTACGTCGTGTTCGGAGAGCTTCTGGCGTGGTTCGTCGGGTGGTCGCTGATCCTCGAATACAGCCTGGTGGTGAGCGCGGTGTCGGTCGGCTGGTCGGGGTATTTCTCGCCCCTTGTCGGCATTCCCCAGCAATTTGCGACGGCGCCGTTGCTTGGCGGAATGTTCAATTTTCCAGCGGTCCTGATCATCGCGGTCATCGCCGGCGCCCTGGTCTATGGACTGAAGGAAAGCGCCAACCTCAATTCGGCGCTGGTGGCGGTCAAGATGCTCGCGCTCGCGATGTTCGTGGTCGTTGCGCTGCGGGTATTCAATGCCGACAATTTCCATCCCTTCATGCCCTACGGCTTCGCCAAGCAGGGTCCCCCGGGCCACGAGGTCGGAGTGATGGCGGCGGCGGCGATCATCTTCTTCGCCTTCTACGGCTTCGACGCCATCGCCACCGCGGCCGAGGAAGCCAAGAACCCGTCGCGCGACCTCGCCATCGGAATCGTCGGTTCGATGGCGATCTGCGTGGTCATCTACATGGCGGTCGCCGCGGCAGCGATCGGCGCCGAAAATTATGTGAAGTTCGCGACCGGCGCCGATCCGCTGGCCCAGATTTTGCGCGATATCGGCCAGCCATTCGCGGGCAAGGTGCTGGCGCTGTCGGCGTCGGTCGGGTTGCCAACGGTGATCCTGGCCTTTTTCTACGGGCAGAGCCGGATTTTCCTCGCCATGTCGCGCGACGGCCTGCTGCCCAAGCCGCTGGCCTTGCTATCGAGCCGCCGCAACCCGGTGCGGATCACCTTGTTCACCGCGGTCATCACCGGGATTCTCGCGGGGCTGGTGCCGCTCAACGATCTCGTCGCTTTGGCCAATGCCGGGACGCTGACCGCGTTCATCGCGGTGTGTGCGGCAATGCTCGTCATGCGCCGCCGCGATCCCGATGCGAAGCGGACTTTTCGAACGCCGCTGCCGTGGATCATCGGGCCGCTCGGAATCCTCGGCTGCGCGTATCTGTTCTACAGCCTGCCATGGTACACCCAGCAATGGTTCCTGATCTGGAACGCGGCCGGTTTCCTGCTTTATTTCCTGTGGTCGGCAGGGGCCGCCAAACGCAGCCGCGCGGCGACGTAGGCGATCTCGCGTTCGGCTGGGGAGAGCGCAGCAATGGCGAGTGATCAGGCCCGGTCAGACCGCCGGCGGGTGGCCAACATCATGGGCGGGTCGGCGGGCAATCTCGTCGAATGGTTCGACTGGTATGCCTATTCCGTACTGACGATCTATTTCGCGCCGGTCCTGCTACCGGGCCACGACCGCACGACCGAACTGCTCAGCGCAGCGTTGATCTTCGCCGTCGGCTTCCTCATGCGCCCGATTGGCGCCTGGGCGATGGGCATTTACTCCGACCGTCACGGGCGCAAATCGGGGCTGACGCTGTCGGTCGGGTTGATGGCCGGCGGCTCGCTGATGATTGCCGCCGCGCCGACCTATGCCGCCGCCGGGTGGCTGGCGCCGGCGGTGCTACTCGTCGCGCGGCTGATCCAGGGGCTATCGGTGGGCGGCGAATATGGCGCGAGCGCGACCTATTTGTCGGAAATGGCGCTCAAGGACCGCCGCGCCTTCTGGGCGAGTTTTCAATATATGACCCTGATCGGCGGGCAGTTGCTCGCGCTCGGCGTGGTGGTGGTCCTCCAGTCGACAATGTCCGAAGCCAGCCTCCAGGCGTGGGGCTGGCGGGTCGCGTTCGGCGTCGGCGCGGTGCTTGCTCTATTCGTCTACTGGCTCCGGCGGCGGCTGGTGGAGACCCAGTCTTTCACCAAGCTCAAGCACGACCGGCCCAAATCGTCGTTGATCAAGCTGTGGCGCGATCATCCGCGCGAATTCCTGATCGTCGTCGCGATCAGCGCCGGCGGATCGATCGCATTCTATGCCTACACCACCTACATGCAGAAATTCCTGGTCAATACGAGCGGCTTTTCGCGCCCCGACGCGACCCGGCTGATGACCGTTGCGCTGATCGTGTTCATGGCCGTCCAGCCGCTATGGGGGCTTGCCGCCGACCGCTTCGGGCGCAAGCCCATGCTGCTCATTTTCGGATTCGGCGGAATGGCTACCTCGGTGCCGGTGTTCACCGCCCTCAGCCATGCCACCAGCCTCACCGCCGCGTTCGGACTGGTGCTGGTGCTGCTGCTCATACTCGGGTCGTACACGGCGATTAGCGGGCTGATCAAAGCCGAACTGTTCCCAGCGCACATCCGCACGCTCGGCGTCGCATTGCCTTATGCGATCGGCAATTCGCTGTTCGGCGGCACCGCCGAATATGCCGCTTTGTGGTTCAAACAAGCCGGGGTCGAAAGCGCTTTCTATTGGTATCTGACCGCGGTCATCGGGATGGCAACGATCGGTTTCCTGATGATGCCCGAGGGCAAAAACACCAGCCTGATCACCGAACGATGAGCGCAACCATCAAACACAGTCCGCTCGCCTCGCTGCTGCCGATGCTCCTGGCGGTGATTCTGGTGCCGGTTTTATTGGGCAGCTCGGGTACCATTTTCAACGATGGCGACGTCAGCTGGCACCTTGCTACCGGCCAGTGGATCATCGCCCACCACGCCCTTCCCCATAGCGATCCTTTCTCCTTCACCTGGGCGGGCAAACCGTGGGTGCCGATCGAATGGGGCGCGGAGGTCGTGATGGCGGGCCTGTACCAGGCTGCGGGTTATGCCGGGCTTGCAGCATTGGCGACGCTCGCGCTCGGCGCGCTGAGCGGCCTGGTCTATTTCAACGCCATCCGCTTTGTCCGGCCGTGGGTGGCGCTGGGCGCGGTCATAGCGATGGACCTGGTGCTGGTGCCGATGACTCTGGTGCGGCCGCACCTGCTCGCCTGGCCGTTGATTGCGCTGTGGACGTTCGTGATGCTGCGCGCGCGGGAACGGGGCAGGGCGCCGCCCCTCGCCGCGGCGCTGCTGATGACCATCTGGGCTAATCTCCACGGCAGCTTCGTCATGGGCCTCGCCATCGCCGGCGCCTTCGGGCTCGACGCGCTGTTGAGCGAGCCCGACAAAGCCAAGGTGCTGCGCCAGTGGGGCCTGTTCGGCCTCGCCTGCCTGGCCGCGATATTCATCAACGCCAATGGCGTCGAAGGCGTGCTCCATCCGCTGCGCATCGCCAATCTCGCGATGCTTCCGCTGATCGACGAGTGGAAGCCCTCGAGCCCGGCCGTGACTCCGTTCTTCTTCGCGGTCCTGGTCGCGGTCGCGGTACTGGTGTGGCGCCGGCGTCCGCGCCTGAGCGCAATGCGTTGGCTGCTGCTTGGCGGCTTGCTCGTGCTGGCGATGATGCAGGTCCGGCACCAGGCGGTGTTGGCGATCGTCGCGGCGATGATCCTTCCGACCGGTTTTGCGTCGAACGGAAAAGTCGCCAAGGTCGATGGCCGTCTCGCCGGATTGGCCGCAGCGGCAATCGGCGGGCTTGCACTGGTCCGGGCGAGCCTTCCACTCCAGCCGCCCGAAAGCGAAACCAACCCATGGCGGTTGATCGCAGCGGTCCCGGCCGAGCTTCGCGGCCAGCCGGTGCTCAACGGCTATTCGATGGGCGG
>JARXKO010000126.1 GCA_030271595.1 Pseudomonadota bacterium
AGGCTGACATTGGGCGTCGGCACCCGCACCGCCGAGCCGTCGAGCTTGCCCTTCAATTCGGGCAGCACCTCACCGACCGCGCGCGCAGCACCGGTGGTGGTCGGAATGATCGACATGCCGGCGGCCCGCGCGCGCCGCATATCGCCGTGGATCTGGTCGAGAATCTTCTGGTCGTTGGTGTAGGCGTGGATGGTGGTCATCAGCCCGCGTTCGATGCCGATCGCGTCGTTGAGCACCTTGGCCACCGGCGCCAGGCAATTGGTAGTGCAGCTGGCGTTGCTGACGATCCTGTGGCCGGCGGTCAGTTTGTCGTGGTTGACTCCATAGACGACGGTCAGGTCGGCGCCCTTGGCCGGGGCCGAGATGAGCACCCGTTTGGCGCCGGCGTCGAGGTGCTTCTGCCCGCCCTCCTTGTCGGTGAAGAAGCCGGTGCATTCGAGCGCGATGTCGACGCCCATCGCGCGGTGCGGGAGCTTGGCCGGATCGCGCTCGGCGGTCACCTTGATGCGCTTGCCATCGACGATCATTTCGTCGCCCTCGGCGCTGACCTCCCCGGGCCATGCGCCGTGGACGCTGTCGCGCTTGAACAGCATGGCATTGGCCTTGGCATCGGCGAGGTCGTTGATCGCAACCAGTTCGAGCCCATGATCGTCACGGCTGAGGATCGCCCGGGCGACCAGCCGGCCGATCCGGCCGAACCCGTTGATTGCAACCTTCGTCATCCGCTCTTCCTCTGCTTCATATGGCCGGTTACCCGCTCGGCGATCTTGCCTGGAGTGATGCCGAAAAATTCATAGGCGTCGGCTGCGGGAGCCGAGACCCCGAAGCGGTCGATCCCGATCCTGAGGCCGTGGAGGCCGGTATAGCGTTCCCAGCCGAAGGTCGTCCCCGCCTCGACCGAGACGCGGAGGATTTCGCGGTTCGACACATCGGGCAGGATGTCCTCGCGATAGGCGGCATCCTGGGCGTCGAACAATTCGGTACAGGGCATCGACACGACGTCGGCGCCGATCCCCTGCCCTTCGAGCAGCGCCGCCGCGGCAAGCGCGATCTCGACCTCGGAGCCGGTGGCGATGAAGATCACCTTGCGCTCCTTCTTCGCGGCCTTGAGGCGATAGGCGCCGCGCGCGCTCAGATTTCCGCCGCTGGCCTTGGTCCGCAGCGTGGCCACATTCTGGCGGGTCAACGCGAGGATGCTCGGTTCCTTGGCGGCGAGCGCGAGCGCCCAGCATTCCGCGGTCTCGACCGCATCCGCGGGGCGGAAGGTGAGCAGCCCGGGCATCGCCCGCAGGCTTTGCAGATGCTCGATCGGCTGGTGCGTCGGCCCGTCCTCGCCGAGCCCGATCGAATCGTGGGTCATGACGTAGATGACCCGCACCCGCTGCAGCGCCGACAGGCGGATCGCCGGGCGCGCATAATCGGTGAAGACGAGGAAGGTGCCGCCATAGGGGATGACCCCGCCATGGAGCGCCATGCCGTTCATCGCCGCGGCCATGCCGAACTCGCGAATCCCGTAATGGATGTAGCGCCCGCCGTAATTGTCTGCGGTCAGCAGCTCGAGTCCCTTGGTCAGGGTGTTGTTCGACCCGGTGAGGTCGGCCGACCCGCCGATGGTCGAGGTGACCATTGGGTTGATCTTTTCGAGCGCCATTTCGGACGCCTTGCGGGTCGCAACGTTGGGCGCTTTCGCCACTAGTTCGGCGACATAGGGCTTGAGCCACTTGTCGTCGGCCTTGCCCTCGAGCCGTTTGAGGAATTCGCTTTTCTTGCCGCTGGCTTCGAGCAGGCGGTGCCATTCGGCGCGCGCGACGCGGCCGCGCTCACCGGTGTTGCGCCACGCATTGCGGATGTCGTCGGGGATCACGAACGGCGGAAAATCCCAGCCCAAAGTCTTGCGTGCCTTGGCGATTTCCTCCGCTCCGAGCGGCGAGCCGTGGGTCGCCGCGGTGCCCTGCTTGTCGGGCGCGCCATAGCCGATGATCGTCCGGCAGCGGATCAGCGAAGGCCGGGCGCGACCGCTCGATTCCTCGATCGCCCGGCTGACCGCGTCGGCATCGAGCCCGTCGCATTCGATGGTGTGCCAGCCCGACGCTGCAAAACGCGCGATGACATCTTCGTTGCGCGACAGTTCGGTCGATCCGTCGATGGTAATCCGGTTGTCGTCCCACAAGACGATCAGCCGGCCGAGCTTGAGGTGGCCGGCAAGCCCGATCGCCTCGTGATTGACGCCCTCCATCAAGCACCCGTCGCCGGCGATGACGAACGTCCGGTGATCGACCAGCTCATTGCCATAGGTGGCGTTGAGATGGCGTTCGGCGATCGCCATGCCGACCGCCATCGCCAGGCCCTGCCCCAACGGCCCCGTGGTCGCCTCGATCCCCGGCATTTCGAAATTTTCCGGGTGGCCGGCGCAGACGCTTCCGAGCTGGCGGAAATTCTCGATATCCTCGATCGTCGGTTGTTCGTAGCCGGTCAGATAGAGCAAGGCGTAGAGCAGCATCGAGCCATGCCCCGCGGACAGGACGAAGCGGTCGCGGTCGGGCCAGTGCGGATCGGACGGGTCGAACTTCAAATGGCGGGTGAACAGCGCGGTGGCGGCATCGGCCATGCCCATCGGCAAACCGGGATGGCCGCTGTTTGCGGCCTCGACCGCATCCATCGCGAGGGCGCGGATGGCGTTGGCGAGACGGCGTTGGGTCGGCTGCATAGGCTCCCGGCGCGGGCTTGATTGCGGCCCGGGGAAGCCGGGTCGTTCGGCGCCCCCTTTGGTGGCTGCGCGGTTAAGCGTCAACACCAAGCTCATCTTGCCCGGAGCGGCCTTTGTGCGTAGGCGTTGGGAGGATGAATGATGCCCCTCTGGAACGCGCGCTCGAACGCGCGGAATTCGCAATCAAGCGGATCGAACGCTCGCTCGCTGACAGGGCACCGCGCGATTCTGCCCCTGCCCGCGACGAGGAATTGCGCTCCAAAGTGCGCGAAGCGGTCGCCGAACTCGACCAGCTGATTCGCGAAGTCGCCGAATAATGGCCTCGTTGATCGATCTCAACATCGCCGGCCGGGTCTATCCCGTCGCCTGTCGCGACGGCGAGGAAGAAAGCCTCCAGTCCGCCGCCCGGCTGGTCGATGCCAAATGCCGCGAGGCGATCGCCGGGCTTGGCACCTTGTCCGAGTCGCGCCAGTTCATGTTCGCGGCGCTGCTCCTCGCCGATCAGCTGATCGACAAAAATCCCGATGCCGCTCCGCCGCCGCCGGTCGTGCCCGACACCCGCCTGGTCGATCGCGCCGAAGCGTTGGCGCTGAGCCTCGAGGCGCTCGCCGCAAAGCTTGAGAGTGAAGCGATCAACGCCTAAATAGGCAGGCGACGGGTCTGCCCGGTACGAAGCCACGAAAATCCCTGAGGCGATTAAATATCCTAGGGAGCTGTCCCTGGTTGGATCCTGGTCCGGCACACACGGCGCCCACCTGACGTTTGTGGCGTCAGAGGATTTCCGGCAAACGGCCATGGTGGTCCCGTCACCCCCCTTCCCGCCCGGCGAGCCGACGCCTCCGTCCGCGCTTGGCAAGGACAGCCTGCGCCAGGCCGCGCTCGACGCGCGCAAGGCCTATGTCGCGACCCTCAGCGATGCCCAGCGCGCGACGCTTGAGGCCAAGCTGGCGCGGCGTCTGACGGCCTTGTGCGCAACCGCGACCGTGGTCGGCGGCTACTCCGCCATGGGCAGCGAGATCAGCGTGCGCATGGCGATGGAGGAAGCGCGCGCGGTCGGCGCGATCGTCGCGTTCCCGGGCTTTTCGGATCCCGCCAGACCCTTCCGTTTCCTCGCCGGAGACCCCGACGAGAGCGGACCGTTCGGAATCCTCCAGCCGCGCAAGACCGCCCCGGCGGTCGAGCCCGACCTCGTCCTCGTGCCCTTGATCGCAGTCGATGGGCGCGGCACCCGCCTCGGCCGCGGCAAGGGCCATTACGACCGCGCGCTCGCCCGGCTGCGCCAAAGCGGGTGCAAGCTGGTCGGGGTCGGGTGGTCGCCGCAGCGGCTTGCCGGGACCATCCCCGCCGATCACTGGGATGTCCCGCTCGACGGCTTCGCCTCGCCCGACAAGCTCGAATGGTTTCGCTAGGGTACCGACATGGACAAGTTCAGCTTCATCTTCGGCTTCTATGGCCTGATGCTCGGTCTCGCGGTCGCGGAAATCCTGAGTTCGCTCGCGGGGCTGGCGCGACACCATCGGTTGCGCGACCTCTACCTCCCGGCGCTCCTCCTCAGCGCCTTCGTGTTCCTGATCATTTGCGTAACGTGGATCGATGCCTTCGACACGTTGAACGATGCACCGTTGAGCCTTCAGGGCCTGTGGGCGCCAATCGCCACCGCCACCTGCTATTTCCTGGCCGCCGCGATGGTCCTGCCGCGCGACCGGCCCGATCAGGACCAGCTCGAAACCTATTTCCATCGCCGCAAGGCATTCGTCGCGCTGATGCTGATGGCCGCGGAAGTGTTCATCAGCTTCAGTTTTGCCGGCCGCTACGAACGCGCTTTTCATGACAGGCCAGCGACATTCTGGCTGTGGTATGTGCCCTACAAGATCGTGATTTTCGCCTCTTTCTATGCCCTTTACAGGGCGACTTCGCGCCGCGGGAACCTGCTCGCGATCGCGACGCTGTTCGCCATTTTCTTCATCCCCTACTGGAG
>JARXKO010000127.1 GCA_030271595.1 Pseudomonadota bacterium
TGCGCTGTTGCCGCTCGAGCGCCATGAGCAGGCCGATGCACAGCATCACCGTCATCACCGCCGAACCGCCGAAGCTGACCAGGGGCAGCGGCACGCCGACCACCGGGGCAAGCCCCATGACCATCATCAAATTGATCGCGACGTAGAAAAAGATCGCCGCCGACAGGCCGGCCGCGGTCAGCTGGGCGAAGCGGCTGCGGGCGTTGATGCTGACCCGCATGCCCCAGCGGATGACCGCGCCGAACGCGAGGATCAGGATGACCCCGCCGACCAGGCCCCATTCCTCGGCCATGGTGGCGAAGACGAAGTCGGTGTGGCCTTCGGGCAAATAATCGAGGTGGCTCTGGCTGCCGTGGAGGAAACCCTTGCCCCAGAAACCGCCCGAACCGATCGCGATTTTAGACTGGGCGATGTGATAGCCGGCGCCGAGCGGATCGCTTTCGGGACTGAGGAAAACGTCGATGCGTTTGCGCTGATAGCCGTGGAGCATGCCATAAGCGATCGGCGCCGCGACCCCGATCGCGACCACCGGGGCGACGAAAATCCACAGCGGCAGTCCGGCGAGGAACATCACCGTTACCCCGCACAGCAGGACCATGATGCAGGTGCCGAGGTCGGGCTGGGCGATGATCAGGAACGCCGGCACGCCGAGCAGCAGCAATGCCGGCCAGATGGCGCGCGCCTTGCGCGTCTCACCGGGGGGCACAAGCTCGTAGAAGCGGGCGAGGGTGAGGACGATCGCCGGCTTCATGAATTCCGACGGCTGAAGCCGGATCGGGCCGATATCGAGCCAGCGCTGGGCGCCCTTGCTGACGAAGCCCAAGGCCTCGACACCGATCAGCATGACGAGGGTGGCGCCGTAAAGCGGGAAGGTGACGGCCTTGATCGTCGATTCCTTGAGCCACGACATGCCGACCGCGACGGCAAGGAAGAAGAAGAAAATGATTCCCTGCTTGACCGCCCATGGCTGCATCGACCCGCCCGCGGCCGAATAGAGCACGGTCAGGCCGAAGCCCGCGATTCCCATGATCAGGAAAATCAAGCGCCACGGCAGCCGCGCCAGCGGCCGCGGGATAATCGCCGAGGTGATCAAGCCTGGTCCGGCGGGAGCGGGGGCAGGCCATTGGCCGAACGCCAGGTCGCGGTCTTGCGCTGATTGCGCTCGGCGATCGACCCGCCAATGCCTTGCTCGAAGGCATTGAGTGCCTCAAGCGCCTTTTGCTTGTCATACAGATACGTAAGAGTGTCGCGGACCAGCGGCGCTGCAACCGCGGCGCCGAAGCCGCCATGCTCGACGATGGTCGCGGCAGCATAGCGCGGGTTGTCGAACGGGACGAACCCCAAGAACAGCGAGTGGTCGCGCAGCCTCCAGGTCGCGCTGGTGTAGTTGCCGCGCTCGCCAGCGCTCAGATTGTGCGTCTGCGCGGTGCCGGTCTTCCCGGCCATCTGGATGCCGTTTAGCGGCAGCTTTGCCGCCGCAGCGGTACCGTGATCGACCACTCCCCACATTGCCTTGTGAATGAAGTTCAAATGATCTTCATCGACCGCCAACTGGGTCTGCGGGGCTATCGGCTGGCTGGTGAGCAGACGCGGAACGACTCGCTTTCCAGTCGCAAGGCGGGCCGCCATCACGGCCAGCTGCAGCGGGTTGATGAGAACCATGCCCTGGCCGATCGACATGTTGACCGTGTCATATCCCTGCCAGCGCCGATGATATTTGCGCATCATCCAGTCAGGGTCGGGGATGGTGCCGTAGCGCTGGTTATCAAACGGCAAATCGAATTTCTCGCCGAAGCCCATCGAGCGGACCATCGGCGCGAGCTTGTCCGCTCCGACGCGCAGGCACATAGTGTAGAAATACACGTCGCAGCTATGGACGACGGCCGCGTCCATATCGACCAGACCGTGCCGCCTATCGCAGTGGAACGTGTGGTTCCCGAGTTGAAAGGCGCCGGTGCAGTTGACCCGTTGCGTGCGATCGATGCCCGCATTGAGCAACGCCATCGCCATCGACGGTTTGATCGTCGAACCCGAGGGATAGAGGCTCTCAAGGGACTTATCGACTAGTGGCAAATGGTCGTCCCCGGAGAGCATTCTCCATTCGTTCGTTCTAATTCCGTCCGAAAAGTTGTTCGGGTCGAACGACGGCATCGAGGGCATTGCCAGAATGTCGCCGTTGGTCACGTCGATCACGACCACGGCCGCCGACTGGTCGCCGATCCGACGGGCCGCATATTCGTGAAGTTCGCTGTCGATGGTCAGCTGGACGGTGCCGCCGCTGCGATCGGGCTTGCGCTCGAGCTCCTTGACCAGTTTGCCGCGCGCGGTGACCTCGACTCGTTGCCCGCCAGGCTCTCCGCGGAGCGTCTTCTCAAGAGTCTTTTCAAGCCCTTCCTTGCCGATCTTGACGCCGGGCACGAGCAGCAGCGGGTTCTTGTCCTCGGCTTCATATTCCTTGGCATTGGCGGTCCCGACATAGCCCACCAATTGCCCGACCGCGGCGCCGGCGGGGTAGAAACGGGTGAAGCCGCGCGACGCCGCGATGCCCGGCAATTCGGGCAGCCGGACGGTGATCGCGGCATATTGGTCGTAAGGCACATTGTCCTTGACCGACACCGGCTGGAACCCGCGCGAGGTCTTGAGTTCGCGGGTGATGCGCTCGACGTCGTCGGGGGTCAGCTGGAGCAGGCTGGTGATCGCTTCAACCACCTTGGGCGGATTGACCAGTTGCTGGGGGATGATGTCGACCCGGAAGCTCGAGCGGTTGATCGCAATCGGCCGGCCGTTGCGGTCGATGATCCAGCCGCGCCGCGGCGGCACCGGGATCAGCTGGACCCGGTTGCTCTCGCTCAGCAGCTGGTATTTCTCATTCTCGGCGATCGACAGCCAGCCCATGCGCCCGACCAGAAGTGCCCCGACCGCAACCTGGGCGCCGCTCAACAGCATCATCCGGCGGGAGAACGTCATCGACTGGTGGGCCGAAGTCAGCCGGCGCGGGCCGATCATCGCGCCAGCCTCCAGCGGTCGATGCGCGATACCAGCCAGGCGGCGACCGGGAACATCAGGATCGCGATCACCAGCGGCGGCGCCATTTGCACCAGCGGCACGTCCGCCCCGCTCCACGCGGCGACCCGCCACTCAAACCATTGCTCGATCACGATCAGCACGGCCGCAAGCACCCATTCGATCCAATAGTCGCGCCACATCGTGCGTCGATCGGCAAGGTCGAGCGCGAGGATCGCGGCGCACCATGAAGCGACGGAGAATCCTAGCGGCGAACCGGTGAACAGATCATTGATCAGCCCCAGCGGCGCCGCCCACCACGCCGGAAAGGGATCGGCCCGGTGCAGCCGCCAGCTGATCAACACGAGGAAGGCGAAATCGGGATACCAGCCGCTGACCGAGACAATCGGAAGCGCCGACATCAGGCTTGCTGCAACGACCGTCAGCGCCGGGATATAGGGCGCGTAGCTTGGCGGGCCTTCGCCGATCTTGCGCGGAGCACCAAGGGCCGAGCGGACCATCAGCGCGGGTCCGCCGCCGAATCCGCTTTGGCCGACGCTTCCTCTGCTTTGGGCTCGAACGGGGGCTCGGCAATCGCGAAGCTGGTCGTTGCCGGATCGGCCAGGGGGATCGCGACGGCTCCGTCATCGTCGAGCTTGACCACCTTGGCGACCGGCACCAGCGGCGGATAGAGTCCGCCGGTGCCCGAGGTGATGATGATGTCGCCGCGCTTGAACGGGTTGCGGCCGACCTCGAGCGGACGAACGTCGATGGTGCCGTCGCCGCGCCCTTGGGCGATGACCGGCTGGCCGCCGCGCAGCAAGCGCGCCGGGACGATGCTCGCCCGGTCGGACACCAGCAGCACGCGCGATGAATGCTGGCCAAGGTCGATCACCCGCCCGACCAGCCCTTCGGCCGACCGCACCGGCATCCCGATCTGGAGACCGTCCGCGCCGCCGATCGAGAGAATCGCGAAGCGCCGCGGGCTGCTGAACGAGGAGCCGACGATGCGCCCGGCGGCGACCGCGGACTTGCTTTCGTCGCGAAGTCCAAGGGCGGCCTTGAGCTGACGGTTCTCCTGAAGGATCGCCTTGGCCTCGATCATCCGCTCGAGCATCCGATGACGCTCGCGCTTGAGCGCCCCGTTCTGGCGCGCCGCATCCCAATAATCGGTTGCGCCGCTGGCCAGCCCGCTCGCGGTGGCGGTAACTGCATGGAGCGATCCGGCGATCTCGCCGGTGATGTCGAGCGCCCCGCCGCGAAGCCTCTCGAAGCTGGTCGGCGAAACCAGCGACACCGCGAGCAGGACGAGACCGACGATGATCCCGGCAATGACCGCGATGAGGCCGAAAAACAATCCGTATTGAGCCTTGCGCGACGAGCCTGGGCGTGCGGTCGCCACGCCTAATCGCCCCCTTAGGCCGTCTGCAGCACGCCGCGGAACTGCTCTTCCTCGAGCGCTCGGCCGGTGCCCAGCGCGACGCAGGTCAGCGGATCGTCGGCGACGGTGACTGGAAGGCCGGTTTCATCGCGCAGCACTTCGTCGAGCGCCTGCAGCAATGCGCCGCCGCCGGTGAGGACGATGCCCTGGTCGCAAATGTCGGCGGCGAGCTCGGGCGCGGTATTCTCGAGCGCGATGCGGACGCCCTCGACGATCGTCCCGACCGG
>JARXKO010000128.1 GCA_030271595.1 Pseudomonadota bacterium
CGAGCTCACTGGCCAGGGTCTGCAGCTCGGCGACAAGAAAGCGGCGTTCGCCTTCCTCGACCGCTTCGGAGGCGTCGAGCAACGTGTCGAGCATCATGCCGATGCACGGCAGGATCGTTCCTTCGATCCGTTCGAACGCCTCGTCGAGGCGGGCTTGCTGTTCGCGCAGGGACATAAGCGCTAGGATTACATCCACTACGGTTAAAGTCTGGTGAAAATCGCGATGGAAATGAGCAACCTTACCGCAGCGGCGATGGCGGTGGCGGTGATTGCGGCGGTTCTGCTGGCGTACGCCGGGATCAGGCTGGCCCTTGGCAGGGCAACCCGGACTCGCGGCTATCTGATGCTCGGCGCGGCCGCGGTGATCCTCATGAACGTGATGATCTGGACAGTGTAGGCGGTTTGATCGGGTCGGTGGCGAGGCGCATGTCGAGATATTTGTCGACGTGCTTCATCAGAATATCCATCTCATTGGCGAAGAAGTGATTGGCGCCGGGGATCGTTTCGTGGGTGATGGTGATGTGGCGCTGGGTGCGCAATTTATCGACCAGTTTCTGGACCGCGCTCGGGGTCACGACCTCATCGGAGTCGCCCTGGATGATGATTCCCGATGACGGGCACGGGGCGAGGAAACTGAAATCGTACATGTTGGCCGGCGGCGCGATCGAAATGAAGCCGCGGATTTCGGGGCGGCGCATCAGCAATTGCATCCCGATCCAGGCGCCGAAACTGACCCCCGCGACCCAGGTGGTCTCGGCTTCGGGATGGATCGACTGGACCCAGTCGAGCGCGCTTGCGGCGTCGGACAATTCGCCAATGCCATTGTCGAACAGGCCCTGGCTTTTGCCGACTCCGCGGAAATTGAAGCGCAGGGTGGCGAAACCGCGCTTGACGAAATCCTGGTACAGCAACTGCACCAGCTTGTTGTTCATCGTGCCGCCCGCCTGGGGGTGCGAATGAAGGATCAGCGCGACCGGCGCGCGCGGCCTGCTGCCCGGGTGGAAACGCCCTTCGAGACGGCCTTCTGGGCCGGGGAAAATGACTTCTGGCATGGGCGTTGCGCTCGCAGTGCTGATCAATCTTCGCGCGGCAGGTGCGTCGCGGACGAGCAGCCTATATAGGGTGAGCGCGATTTCTGGCAATCGCCGGTTTTGACCACCCGCCATGCTCAAGGTTACGACAGGACTGATGACCCGAATCTACCTCGACCATGCCGCAACCACCCCGGTCATTGCCGCCGCGCGCAAGGCCTATGACCAGGCGCTTGACGCGTGGAGCAACCCCAACAGCCCGCACAACGAGGGCCGCGGCTGCAACGCGCTGCTCGAGCGGGCGCGCGAGACGCTGAAAAGCGTCCTTGGCTGGCGCCATGACGTCATTTTCTGTTCAGGCGCGAGCGAGGCGGTCGAGATTGCCGGCCGCCGGGCGATCATCGCCGGCCGGGCTTATGGCGCAACCGAACATGCCATCGTCCCGTTCGCCATGGGCGGGCGGGCGCAGGTCCTGCCGGTCGATGGCGAGGGATTGATCGATGAGGCCGCGCTCGACGCGCTGCTTGCCACAGGCCCGGCGCTGATCGCGATCCAGCACGTCAACAACGAGACCGCGGTGATCCAGCCGATCGAGCGCATCGCCGACAAGGTGCGCGCGGCGGGATCGCTGCTCCTCGCCGATTGCGCCCAGTCGGCGTCGAAACTGCCGCTCCCGGACGCCGATTTCATCGCCATTTGCGCGCACAAGCTGGGCGGTCCGCCGGGGATTGGAGCGCTGCTGGTCAAGGATCTGGCGACGCTCGAGCCGAGCGGCGGCGGACAGGAGAAGGGCTATCGCCGCGGCACCCAGGACGTGCCCGGGGCCTGCGCCTTCGCCGCGGCGCTGGCCGCAAAGCCGTATGATATGGCCAAAATGGCGGTGCTGCGCGAGCGGCTGGAGGCGGGGGTGAAAGCCGCCGGCGGGACGATTATCGCCGAACGCGCTCCGCGAGCGCCGACCATCGGCGCGATCGCATTGCCCGGGGCGACGAGCATGGCGATGCTGGTGCAGCTCGACCTTGCCGGGATCGCGGTCAGCGCCGGCAGCGCCTGTTCCTCGGGCAAGGCCAAGGCGAGCCACGTCCTGGCGGCGATGAACCTGCCCGCCGATGTCGTGGGCAGCTATCTCCGCCTGAGCTTTGGACCCGGGACTAGCGAGGCGGATATCGACGGCTTCCTCGCCGAATTTTCCCGCCTCGCCGAACGGCAACGAGCCGCCGCGTGAACGGGGCGGCATGATCTACCTCGACTATCAGGCGACGACCCCGGTCGCGCCCGAGGTCGCCGAGGCGATGCGGCCGTGGGCCGAGGAGTGGTTCGCCAACCCCCATTCGCCCTCCCGCTGGGGGCGCGAGGCCGATGCCGCGATCGACCATGCCCGGCGCGAGGTCGAGGAGTTGATCGGGCTCGGTGGCGGCAGCGTGGCTTTTACCGGCAGCGCGACCGAAGCGATCAACTGGGCATTGAAGGGCAGCGTCGAGAGGGCGCCGCCGGGGCGCGACCGGATTATCACGCTGGCCACTGAACATGCGGCGGTGCTCGACAGCTGCGAATGGCTGAGCGAGCGAGGAATCGAGGTCGTTGCCTTGCCGGTCGGGGGCGACGGCCTGCTCGACCTGGCGACCCTCGAGGATGCGCTCGACGAACGCGTGCTGCTGGTCGCGGCGATGCAGGTCAACAATGAGATCGGGGTCATCCAGCGGGTCGATGAGATCGCCGCACTGGCTCATGCCGCGGGCGCGATTATGCTGTGCGACGCGGTCCAGGGCTTCGGGCGCATCGACTTGCCCGAGGGACCCGACATGGTCGCGGTCAGCGCGCACAAGATCCACGGGCCCAAGGGCATTGGCGCGTTGTGGATGCGCGACGGGGCCGAGCCGGCGCCGTTCGTCCACGGCGGCGGGCAGGAGCGGGGGATGCGATCGGGCACTTTGTCGCCGGCCCTGTGCGTCGGCTTCGGCGCGGCGGCGAGCCTGGCGCGCGAGCGGATGACCCGCGACTTCGACCATGTCCAGAATTTGTCTCATTTGGCGCGCACCGCGCTCGGCCGGGGATGGACGATCAACGGCAGCCTGCAGTGGCGCTATCCCGGCAATCTCAACATCCGCCGCGGCGGGCTCGACGGCGCGCGAATGCTCGCCGATCTGCGCGCTATCGCATTCTCGCTCGGCAGCGCCTGCGCCAGCGGCTCGGGCCGGCCAAGCCATGTGCTCAGGGCCATCGGTCTCGATTATCGAGCCGCGCGCTCGTCGCTCCGGCTCGGCTTCGGGCGCTATACCCAAAGCGAGGACTTGGTCGCGGCGTGCCGGCTGATCGACCAGGCCGCCGACGCGCAGGAGAATCTCCCCGAGTGACAGTGGTTCGTTTTTTCCGCGCCGACGGGACATTGGACAAGGAAGTCGAGGGCCGGGCCGGGGAACGGTTGCTCGATGCCGCCTGGCGCTCGGGGCAGCCGCTCGAGGGGGCGTGCGAAGGGTGCATGGCGTGCTCGACGTGCCATGTCGTCGTCGCCGCTGAGGATTTCGGCCTTTTGCCGCCGGCGAGCGAGGAGGAAGAGGATCTGCTCGATCTCGCGAGCCACGCCACGCGGACCTCGCGCCTCGCCTGCCAGATCATTCTCGGGGACGGGCTCGAGCGGCTGAGCGTCACGATTCCGCCCGATGCCGCCAACTGGATGCGGCGTTAGCCGATCCGGTCAGTCGCCGGGTGGCAGCGGGATGGCGATACGCTGGTCGCGATCGTCGTCGCGATGCTTATGGTGGAGGTTGGCGGCCATCGCCTTGGCCTGCACTTGCCGCAGCTGAGCCAGGCTCAGCGCCCCCGAGTGGCCGGGATCGAGCAACTGGAAACGCGCCGCAGCGGCCTGGCTGAACTCGGCCAGCGAGATATCGCGGTCGAAATTGAGATCAGCCGAGGCGACCGGCTCGGGGATATTGAGCAAGGCGTATCGGGCCGCGCCCTGGAGGCCGCCTTCGTCCTTGTGGCGGCGTGACTTGCGGCCGCCGGGATCGTCGCTCCGATCCATGTCCGACGCCTGCCAATGCTCGCTCGCGGGACTGGCCGCGGCCTCGGCCGGGAGGCGCCGCTGGCGCGAATTGACCTGAATGTCCGGCGCGACGTCCCATTCGTAATGGATCAGCTCGTCGGGATCGAGCTTGCCGTCCTGGTTGGAATCGAGCTTGGCGAAGAATCGCGCGGAATCGGCCTGCATCTCGGCCGCGGTCAGCCAGCCGTCGTGGTTTAGGTCGGCCTGGTTGAACCAGTTGGCGAGCGTGTCGTCGGTCGGCGAATGGGCGCGGAAGGGCTCGCCCATCGGGCTGATGAATGGCGCCCAGGCGTGGCCCGTCACCACCACCGGCGGTTCGGGCGGCGCGGCGGTCTGCGCCGCGGCCGCGAGCAGGGGAATAATCAAGACGGCAATCGGCATCGGGACAGCCTCCAGGGCAGCCGGAGATGAGGCCAGCCCTGGTGAACCACGGATGAAGGCGCTGGCCCCCCAAGCGGCGATCTTGCGCGGGCGGCGGGCATCGCCCATATGCCGCCGCGGAAGTCGGTGGGCGGGGCTGTCGCCAACCTGGTCAGATCCGGAAGGAAGCAGCCACAGTGATTTGGTCCCGGGTCATCGGCTTCCACCTTT
>JARXKO010000129.1:0-2895 GCA_030271595.1 Pseudomonadota bacterium
CGCAAGGTCGGGCCGATGCACCACGCGCGCATGGTCCGCCGATTGTTCAGCTACATCGGCGAGGGCGGGCACATCCCGCACGAATGGTTCGCCGCGGAAGTCACCCGGCTCGACAATGTCGCGGGCGATATCGAGGCGCTTGCCGACCGCCTCGCGGGCGTGCGCAGCTGGGCCTATATCGCCCAGCGCTCGGACTGGCTGGCCGAGCCCGCCAAATGGGCCGAGCGCACGCGCGGGGTCGAGGCGCGGCTGAGCGACGCCCTGCACCTGGCGCTGACCCAGCGCTTCGTCGACCGCCGCACTGCGGTTCTCGTCCGCGATATCGGGGCGCGCGGATCCGACGCGCTTCCAGTGACCGTCGCCGCCGATGGCGAAGTCAGCGTCGGCCCGGAGCCCATCGGCCACCTCACCGGCTTTGAATTCAAGGTCGATCCAACCGCCAGGCTGGCCGACAAACGCTTGTTGCTCGCCGCCGCCGAGCGCCGCCTCGGCGACGAGCTCGACCGCCGCGCTTCCAGCCTGGTCACCGCCGTCGACGAAGTCTTCGCCCTTGCGCCAGACGAGAACGGCTTCCTCACGGTCCAGTGGGAAGGCCATGTGCTTGCCCGCCTGGCGGTCGGCCGTGCGCTGCTCGAACCCGCTTTGCGTACCGCCCGGCCGCTCGACCGGTTGAGCGCGCAGCGCCGGGCAGCGCTCCGCCGCCGCCTCGAACAATGGCTCGAGCGGCAAATCGCGCGCGAACTTACGCCGCTTGCGGCGCTGGCCGGCGCGGCGGGCGACAAGTCGAGTTCGCCCGGCGTACGGGCGATCGCGGCAATGCTCGCCGATGCCGCAGGCAACCTGCCGCGCAAGGCGCTGCTGGGCGCGATTGGCGAGCTCGAGCAGGATGACCGCCGGGCACTGTACCGGCTTGGAGTCCGGCTTGGCCCACTCGACGTGTTCATGCCCGCCTTGCTCAAGCCCGCCGCGCAGCGGTGGCGGGCCGCGCTGCTCGCGGTGCGCCAGTCGCAGCCGCTGCCCGCGCTGCCCCCTGCCGGCGCTTCGACCCTGGGTCCGGAAGCGGACCCGCGCGGCGCCGAGCTCGCGTATCGCCGGCTTGGCCACAAGTGGCTTCGGATCGACCTTGCCGACCGGCTTGCAAGCCACGCCCGCCAGGCGCGGTCGAGCCCCGGCCAGCAGCCGCTCGACGTCCAGCTCGCGACTTCGCTCGGGCTCGACGAACGGTCGATCGCCCGGCTGATGGCCGAGATCGGCTTTGTCAAAACCGGCGATGCGTGGAAATGGCGCGGTCGAAGACCTCCGCGCAGCGACCCGCGGGCGGCTTCGGGCGCACCCTCCGGCAATGCCTTCGCCGCCCTTGCCTTCCTCAAGCGACGCTGAGGCGCGTGGTTGCGCATCGACCGCTTCCTCCACTGCATCCGGCTGGTCAGGAGCCGGACCCTGGCCCAGGCGATCATCGCCCGCGGGCATGTCCGAATCGATGGCCGACGCGCGCTCAAGCCGCGCGACGAGGTGCGCCCGGGAAGCGTCATCGCCCTGCCGTTCAACGATCGCGTGCGCGTGCTCCGGGTCCTCGCCCTTCCGGGCCGTCGCGGACCGGCTAGCGAAGCGCGCCTCTGCTTCGAAGAAGTGGCCGTTGACGAGGCGCGCGCCCGCTCCTAGCCAAGCCCCGATAAGGAGCGCCTTTCCATGACCTATGTCGTCACCGACGCGTGCATCAAATGCAAATATATGGACTGCGTCGAAGTGTGCCCGGTCGATTGCTTCTACGAGGGCGAAGTGATGCTGGTCATCAACCCCAATGAGTGCATCGATTGCGGCGTGTGCGAACCCGAGTGCCCGGCCGAGGCAATCCTGCCCGACACCGAAAGCGGCCAGGAGAAATGGCTCGAACTCAACGCCAGCCTGTCGGCCGATTGGCCCAATCTGACGCGCAAGAAGGAGTCGCCGGCCGACGCCGACGAATACAAAGGCGTGGAGGGCAAATATGACAAATATTTCTCGCCCGATCCCGGTACTGGCGACTGAGCATCAAGCCCGGACTGGACGGGAGGCTCGCAACCCGTCACAAATGGCTGTTTACGGCTTCAACAAGGGGGATAAGCCGATGATCAAACTGCGCCACCTGCCGCTTCTTGCGGCGGCTTTCGCTGCGATGCCCGCCTGGGCCCAGGACGTACCTGCGGCGGCGGCGCCGCCAAGTCCCGAGGAACTCACCAGCCGCGACACGCTGACCGTCGCCGTCGGCGGCGCGATGATTCCCGATTACGAAGGGTCGGACGACTATCGTTTCATCCCGGCGGCCGGCTTCCGCGGCCAGTACCACGGTTTCTCCTTCACCACGCGCGGGCTCTACCTGTACCTCGACGCGATTCCCGAGAACGGCTCCAAGATCGAGTTCGATGCCGGGCCCATGGTCGGGGTCCGCTTCAATCGCACCCGGAACAAGCTCAAGGACGATGTCGTCGATTTGCTGCCGGTCAAGAAGACCGCGATCGAGGCTGGCGTGTTTGCCGGAGTGACCGTCCACGGGGTGACCAACCCTTACGGCGCGCTGGCCTTCAGGGTCGATGTGTTCCACGATTTCGCAAGCGCGCACAAATCAACCATCGTCAGCCCCAATATCGATTTTTCGACCCCGCTGTCGCAGCGGACCTTCGTCAGCGCTTCGGCCGGACTGGAATTCGTCAGCAACAAATTCGCCGATTATTATTTCAGCATCGATCCGGCCGAATCGCTGGTCACGGGGCTTCCGACCTTCAACGCCGGCGGCGGGATGAAGAACTGGAAGGCCGGGCTGCTGCTCAACCAGTCGCTGACCGGCAATCTGCTGCACGGCCTGTCGGCGTTCGGAACGGCCAATTATTCGCGGCTGGTTGGCGACTTCAAGCGCTC
>JARXKO010000129.1:2995-4637 GCA_030271595.1 Pseudomonadota bacterium
GTATCGACGTAGATTTCGATGAACTCGCCCTCGGGGATCATCGAGCGGACCATGTCGCGTTCGGCCTTGAACGGCGAGATGAAGGCGGTCAGCACGATCAGGCCGGCGTCGGCCATCAACCGCGCCACCTCGCCGACCCGGCGGATATTCTCGATGCGGTCGGTTTCGGTGAAGCCGAGATCCTTGTTGAGCCCGTGGCGGACGTTGTCGCCATCGAGCAGGAAGGTGTGGCGGCCGCGCGCGACGAGCTTCTTTTCGACCAGATTGGCGATGGTCGATTTGCCCGCGCCCGACAGGCCGGTGAACCACAGCACGGCCGGCTTCTGGCCCTTGATCTTCGAATGGGTATCGCGGCTGACATCGAGATGCTGGCGATGGATGTTGAGCGCCCGGCGGAGCGCGAAATGGAGCATTCCGCAGGCGACGGTGGCGTTGGTCAATTTGTCGATCAGGATGAACCCGCCAAGCGCGCGATTGGGCGCCGAACCCTCGACCGCATAAGGTTCGAAGGTGATTTCGCGGTCGGTCGAAATCTCGGCCACGCCGATCGCGTTTAGCGCCAGGGTCGGCGCCGCGAGATGTTCGAGCGTGTTGACGTTGACCTCATATTTGGGGTGCTGGACCGTGGCCGTGACCAGCTGCGTGCCCAGCTTGAGCCAATAGCCGCGGCCGGGGATCAATTCCTCCTCGGCCATCCACACGATCGTCGCTTCGAACTGGTCGGCAACTTCGGGCGGGTCGGCGGCGGCCACGATGACATCGCCGCGCGAACAATCGACCTCCTCGGCGAAGGTCAAGGTGACCGATTCGCCGGCCACCGCCGCGTCGCGGTCGCCGTCCATGGTGACGATCCGATCAACCCTGGTCGTTCGCCCCGAGGGCAGGATCCGGACCTCGGCGCCGGGCCCGATCGAGCCAGCCGCGATCGCGCCCGAAAAACCGCGAAAGTTCTGGTTCGGGCGATTGACCCATTGCACCGGCAGCCGGAATGCCTTGGCCGCATCGGCATCGCTGTCGAGCGCGACCGTGTCGAGATGCTCGAGCAGGCTCGGCCCTTGATACCAGGGCATGGCCTCGCTTCGCGCCAGGACATTGTCGCCCTTGAGCCCCGACACCGGGATCGGCAGCCACTGGTCGATCCCGATATTGGCCGCGAACAGCCGGTAATCGGCGCAAATGGCATCGAACGCGCCCTGGTCATGATCGACCAGGTCCATCTTGTTGACCGCAAGCACGAATTGGCGAATGCCGACCAGCTGGGCGAGGTAGGAATGGCGCCGCGTCTGGGTCAGCACGCCCTTGCGCGCGTCGACCAGCAGCACGGCGAGGTCGGCGGTCGAAGCACCGGTCACCATGTTGCGCGTATATTGTTCGTGGCCGGGGGTGTCGGCGACGATAAACTTGCGCCTCGCGCTGGCGAAGAAGCGATAGGCGACATCAATCGTGATGCCCTGCTCGCGCTCGGCCGACAGCCCGTCGACGAGGAGCGCGAAATCGATCCCCTCGCCCTGCGTGCCGTGGCGCTTGCTGTCACTTTCGAGGGCATCGAGCTGGTCGTCGAAAATCTGTTTGCTCTCGTACAGCAGGCGCCCGATCAGGGTCGACTTGCCGTCGTCGACGCTGCCGCAGGTGATGAACCGCA
>JARXKO010000130.1:0-3227 GCA_030271595.1 Pseudomonadota bacterium
GCCAAACATCCGCTCGACCTCGACTGGAAATTGCCGGTCTACATCGCCAATTTCGTCCTCAGCGATTACGGCACCGGGGCATTGTTCGGTGTCCCCGGCCATGATCAGCGCGACTATGAATTTGCAAATCAGTATCAATTGCCGATCAAGCGGGTGGTTGCCGAAGGCGCGGACCAGGCGGCAAAACCAATTGGGACCGAAGCCGAAGTGGCCCCGGGAATCGCCGTCAACTCGCATTTTCTTGACGGAATGACGAGCGCTGCGGCCGCGGCCGACATTATTCGCCGCGCGCAGACTGCCGGCTGGGGGCGGGGATCGACCATCTACCGCCTGCGCGACTGGGGCGTGTCACGCCAGCGTTACTGGGGCACGCCGATCCCGATCATCCATTGCAACAGCTGCGGCGCGGTGCCGGTGCCGCGCGACCACCTGCCGGTGACCTTGCCCGAGGATGTGAGTTTCGACGTGCCCGGCAACCCGCTCGACCGCCACCCGAGCTGGAAGAACGTCGATTGCCCGACGTGCGGCGCGGCGGCGCGGCGGGAAACCGACACCCTCGACACCTTTGTCGATTCAAGCTGGTATTTCATTCGCTTCGCGAGCCAGCCGAGCGACCGCCCGTTCGACCGCATCGAGGCCGAGGCGTGGCTCCCGGTCGCGCAATATATCGGCGGGGTCGAGCATGCGATCCTCCACTTGCTCTATGCCCGGTTCTGGACCCGTGCGCTCCAGCACATGGGCCAGATCGGCCTGGCCGAACCCTTCGCCGGACTGTTCACCCAGGGCATGGTCACTCACGAGACCTACCGCGCCGGCGACGGCAGCTGGCTCAGCCCCGACGAGGTGCGCAAGGACGGCGATGACTGGGTCCATATCGAAAGCGGCCACCCGGTCGTCCCCGGACGAATCGAAAAGATGTCCAAGTCGAGGCGCAACACCATCGACCCCGAGCCGATCCTCGCCAAATTTGGCGCCGACGCGGTACGCTGGTTCATGCTTTCGGATAGCCCGCCGGAGCGCGACCTCGAATGGTCCGAAGCCGGGATCGAGGGTGCCGCGCGCTTCGTCCAGCGGGTGTGGCGGCTGGTCAATCAGGTTGGCGGCGAGAGCGGCGATGACCCCGCGCTCGAACGCAAGCTCAATCGCGTCATCGCCGCCGTCGGCGAGGCCATCGACGGGCTCCAGTTCAACAAGGCGGTCGCGCAGCTATACGAGGTGGTCAGCGCGATCGAGAAGGCGGCGCCGTCGGCGGCGCGCGATGCCGCGGTCCGCAGCCTGGTTCTTTTGGTTGCGCCAATGGCGCCGCATCTGGCCGAGGAATGCTGGGACTTCCTGGGCGAGCAGGGCATGGCCGTGGACGCGCCGTGGCCAAGCTTCGACCCCGCGCTGCTGGTCGATGATGAAGTCACCCTGGCAATCCAGGTCAATGGCAAATTGCGCGATACGATGAGCGCGCCGCGCGGACTCGAACAGGCGGCGGCAGAGGCGCTCGCATTATCCTCCGAGAAGGTTCAACGCCATCTCGCCGGGGCCGCGCCGCGAAAGGTGATTGTGGTCCGCGACCGGCTGGTCAATATCGTCGCATGAAGCATTGTCTACCGCTCTTGATCGCGTGCGCGCTGCTTCCCGCCTGCGGCCTGCAGCCGGTCTATTCGGGCGGGTCAGGGGGTCCGGTGGCAGAAGTCCTGCGGACGATCAAGGTCGGGCCGATCGAAGGTCAGTCGGGGTGGCTGGTGCGCAATCACCTGACCGACCGGCTCGGCGCCGCCGGGTCCGCGCAACCCGCTTACCGGCTCGATGTCACGCTTGACGATAGCCTGACCTCGTTCGGCATTCGCAGCGACCGTGCAGCGACCCGCGAACGGCGAACGTTGCGTGCGCGTTACCAGCTGGTCAGCCTTTCAACCGGCCTGGTGGTGCTCGACGCCACCGCCGGGTCGGACGCCGGGATCGATGTCGTCAGCTCCGAATATGCGACCGTTGCGGCCGAGCAATCGGCGCTTGAGAATCTCGCCCAGATCCTCGCCGACCAGATCATGGCGCGGCTCGCGACTTACGGCGCGCGCACGCAGCCGGCGCGATGAAGGCGGCCAAGGGCACGATCGCCAAATTGCTCGACCAGCCGGGCGAGGATATCCGCTTCTATCTGTTCTGGGGCCCGGACGAAGGCCAGTCGCGGGCGCAGGCGACGCGCCTCCTCCAAGCGCTCGGCGCCGACCGCTTCATCGTCATTTCCAACGCGGTCAAGACCGACCCCGCCTCGCTCGCCGACGAAGCCGGGGCAATGGCCTTGTTCGGTGGCCGGCGGGTGATCTGGATCGAGCCTGCGGGCGAGGAGATCAGGGACGGAATCGCAGCGCTGCTGGCGGCGCCGGCGACCGAAAGTCCGGTGGTCGCGATCGTCAGCGCCGCGAGCCGGCCGAAGGAATTGATCAAGCTGGCCGAAACATCGCCGCTGGCGCTCGCGTTCGCGTCCTATGCGCCCGAAGGGGCCGAAGCCGAGCGCATGGTGATCGACCTTGGCCGGCGTTTCGGCCTGAGTATCGAGCAGGCGGTCGCGGCGCGGGTCGCCGCGTCGTGCGGCAACGACCAGGCGATCGTCGCCCAGGAACTCGACAAATTGTCGCTCTATCTCGATTCCTCGACCAGTCGCCCCAAGCCGCTCGATCATGATGCGCTGGATGCGGTCGGCGCCGACTTTGGCGACAGCGACTTGCTGCACCTGTCCGATCTCGCTTTGTCGGGCGAGATCGAGGCGGCGGCAGAGGGCATGGCAGCGATTACGTCGTCAGCGCAGGCCATCCCGATCATCCGTGCGGTGCAGCGGCGGCTTCTGGCTCTGGCTCCAGCACGGGCCAAGGTCGAGCGCGGGGAACGTCCCGATGCCGTCATGGCGTCAATGGGTAAAGCTCTGTTCTGGAAGGATAAAGGGCGATTCGCAGCGATGCTGAAGCGGTGGAGCGCAGCCGACATTGCTCATTTGTCTGACCGCGCCGGTAGGGCCGAGCGGAGCTTATTGTTCAGCAATGCGCCGGAACAGGAAGCATTGGGCGAGGAGCTCATTGCGGTGGCGCGGGCAGCGCGGCGGCGCTGATCGTGAGCGGACGAGGAAGCTAGATTGGCTCCCCGCTTAGGCGCTGGCAGATCATGTCGAGCTGATCGAGGCTCGAGTAATTGAGCGTGACCGTCCCTGAATTGCCCTTGTGTCCGACCTGGACCTTGATTCC
>JARXKO010000130.1:3327-4563 GCA_030271595.1 Pseudomonadota bacterium
CGTTCGATCAATTGCCGATACCCTTCGGCCTCCTCGATCGCGTTGAGATCTTCGCGCTGGATATTCTCGATCAGCGCCAGTTCCGCCGTCGAATCGTCGTCGACCTCGCGGATGATTGCCGGGATATGGTGCAGCCCGGCGCGCTGCGCGGCCCGCCAGCGGCGCTCGCCAGCGATGATCTGATAGCCAATGTCGGTCGGCCGAAGCAGGATCGGCTGGAGAATCCCGCGGTCGGCGATCGATTGCGCCAGCTGCTGCAGCGCGGCCTCGTCGAAATTTGTCCGCGGCTGCTCCGGATTGGGCCGGATCCGGCCGATTTCGACCTCGCGTATCCCAACCTTGCTGTCCGGCGCCGGATCGGGGTTGGCGCGGGTCGCCGCGGAATCCCCGATCAGCGCCGAAAGGCCCCGTCCGAGACCCTTCGGCGGACGCTCTCCGCTCATGCCGCCACCGCCAGTTGCGGGAGACGGCCGATGACTTCGCGAGCGAGCCGGATATAGGCTTCCGAACCGGTGCAGCGCAGGTCGTAGATCAGTGCCGGCAAGCCGTGGCTCGGCGCTTCAGACAGGCGCACGTTGCGCGGGACGACAGTCTCGAACACCGCCTTGCCAAGGCAGGCGCGGACGTCATCCGAGACTGCCTGTGAAAGGTTGTTTCGACGGTCATACATGGTCAGCGCAATGCCAAGGATCGACAGGCGCGGGTTGTACGCGGCGCGAATTCGCTCGACCGTCTGGAGTAGCTGGCTGAGACCCTCGAGGGCAAAGAATTCGCACTGGAGCGGTATCAGCAGCTGATTCGCTGCGACCAAGGCGTTGACGGTCAACAGCCCAAGTGAGGGCGGGCAGTCGATGAGGCAGATGTCCCAGCGGGCTGCAGCGACGCCAAGAGCCTTGTCGAAGCGGTGGGCGCGGTCTTCGAGCTCGACCATTTCGACCTCCGCACCGGACAGATCGACGGTCGCCGGCAGCAGATCGAGCCGTGGCACCCGGGTCGGCAATACCGCCTCGCTCAGGGTCGCGCCGCCGATCAGGACATCGTAGCTCGACCTCAAACGCTGCGCGTTCGAAATGCCCAGCCCCGTCGAGGCATTCCCCTGGGGGTCGAGATCGGCGAGCAGGACCCGCCATCCAATCGCCGCGAGCGCGGTGGCGAGATTGATCGCGGTCGTGGTCTTGCCTACCCCACCCTTCTGATTGGCAATGGCGATGCGAATCATTGGCGTCTCGCTGTGAC
>JARXKO010000003.1:0-22322 GCA_030271595.1 Pseudomonadota bacterium
TCACGTGCGCCCTTTCACCAGCCGGATCAGTTCTTTGACATGGTCGACCGGCGTGTCCTGGAGGATGCCGTGGCCAAGGTTGAAGATGTGCGGCCGCCCGGCAAAGGCGTCAAGGATTCGCGCCACCGCGGACTTGAGTGCAGCGCCGCCGGCGAGCAGTGCAAGCGGATCGAGATTGCCCTGAACCGGTAGATCGGGCGGAAGCTGACCCGCCACCCATCGCGGATCGACAGTCTCGTCGAGGCCAATCGCAGCAACTCCGGTTTCGCGCGCATAAGCCGCGATCTTGCCGCCGGCGCCCTTGGGAAAACCGATCACCGGAATTTCGGGATGACGCTTGCGCAAGGCCGCGACCAGCCGCGCGGTCGGCGCGATCACCCAGCGCTCGAATTGCTCCGGCGACAGACTTCCAGCCCAGCTGTCGAACAATTGCACGACCTCGACCCCGGCCTTGATCTGCCCCGACAGATATTCCAGCGTAACCTGTTCGATGCGTTCGATCAGGGCGCCAAAGGCCTTGGGATCGGCATAAGCGAGGCGCCGGGCCTCGGCCTGCTCGCGGCTGCCCTGGCCGGCGACCATGTAGGTGGCGACGGTCCACGGTGCGCCGGCGAAACCGATCAGGGTCTTGTCCGGGGCCAGCGCCGCCTTGACCTTAGCGACGGTGGCGTAGATCGGATCGAGCCGCGCCGGCACTTCGCTCAGCTGGTCGAGCTGGGCGACTGCGAGCGGTGGAGTCAACCGCGGCCCCTCGCCGGTGACGAAACTCAGATTCTGACCGATCGCGAACGGCACGATGAGAATGTCGGAAAACAGGATCGCCGCGTCGAAGCGGGGAAAGCGGGCAAGCGGCTGGAGCGTAACTTCGGCCGCGGCATCGCTGTCATAGACGAGATTGAGAAAGCTTCCCTTGTCCGCCCGAAGCGCGCGATATTCGGGCAAATAGCGGCCCGCCTGACGCATCAGCCACAGCGGCGGCCGTTCGAGCTGCTCACCGCTCAGGACCCTGAGCATGGGCTTGGCCGCGCCGGTTTTGGGCTTAACCGCAGTCATTGCGCGCACCCTCTTTCTTCTTCTCTTATATATTATAGGTAAGTTGGTAGTTGTTGTTGGTCGCTGGATCGCGGGGCTTAGGCGGCTCTCCCAATTTTGCCAACATGGCACCGGGCACGACTCTCGAGGAGACTCGGCGAGTCGTTTAAAACCGCGCCCGCGATTCACAGCCTGGGGGCGAATTCTCTCCACGGGGACGAATCGCGGGACATTGTCACGGCGATCGCGGATAAAGCACTGGTTGAGAGCGCCCCCAGCTTCGCGCTACGGCTGCGGGGTCACTTGTCCACAGGGTAACCGGACCACAGGATTTACAATCATCGTGCCACTGATCCTTGCTTCAGCAAGCCCGATCCGGAGGACCATGCTCGCCCAGGCAGGGATCGCGGTCGAGGCCGTGCCGTCGAATATCGACGAGGCGGCGATCAAGGCCGGGCTGGGCGATGCCCAGGCCGGGGCGCTCAAGCTGGCCGAGGCCAAGGCTCTGGCGGTCAGCGCGCTGCGCCCCGGCGACTGGATCATCGGCAGCGATTCGATCGTCACCGTCGCTGGGCGATGGTTCGACAAGCCAGCCAGCCGCGATGACGCTGCCGACCATCTGCGCGATTTCTCCGGCCGGGCGATGACTCTGACCAGCGCGGTCGCATTGGCGCGGGGCGGGGTTGTCGACTGGTCGCACGCGGACCAGGCACAGCTCACCGTGCGCGACCTCAGCGAGGCATTTATCGAAGCGTACCTCGATGTCGAATGGCCCGACGTCGGCTATTGCGTCGGGGTGTTCAGGATCGAAGGCCGCGGGGTGCAATTGTTCGACTCGATCGACGGCGACCATTTCACCGTCCTTGGCATGCCCTTGCTGCCCTTGCTTGCGGCGCTCCGCTCGCGCGGGCTGGCGGCCGCATGATCCGCATCGCGCTGACCGGCTCGATCGGGATGGGCAAATCGACTGTCGCCAGGATGTTCGCGGCGGCCGGTGTTCCGGTGTTCGACGCCGATTCCGAAGTGCGGCGAATGCAAGGACCCGGGGGGTCATTGGTCGCGGCCATCGGCGCCGCTTTCCCCGGTGCGCTCGCGGGCCGCGCGCTGGACCGCGAGCGCTTGGCGTCAATCGTCCTCGCCGATCCGGCCAAGCTGGCCGAGCTCGAGGCGATCACCCATCCCGCAGTGGCCGTGGCCCGCGCCGAGTTCATCGCGCGTAACCAGCATGAGCCAGCCTTGCTGTTCGATATCCCTTTGCTGTTCGAGATCAAAGGCGAAGAGGCGTTCGACAAGGTGATCGTGGTTTCGGCGCCAGCCGATGAGCAGCGCCGCCGGGTGCTCAAGCGTCCAGGCATGACCGAGGCCAGGCTGGCCGCGATCCGCGCCCGCCAGCTGCCCGACGCGGACAAGCGCGGTCGCGCCGACTTCGTCATCGATACCGCCGGCGAGCTATCCACAACTGAAGCCCAGGTGCGCGACATTATCGCTTGTCTTGGGCTGGCCGCGCGTGATTAGATTCGGCCATGCGCGAAATCGTCTTCGATACCGAAACCACCGGCCTCAGCCCGGCCGGCGGCGACCGCATCGTCGAGATCGGCTGTGTCGAGATCTTCAACCGGGTCGAGACCGGGCGCCATTACCACTGCTATTTCAACCCCGAGCGCGAGATGCCGGGCGAGGCCGAAGCGGTTCACGGCCTGTCGACCATCTTCCTGTCCGACAAGCCGCTGTTCTCGCACAAGGCCATCGAGCTGATCGAGTTCATCGGCGAGTCGCCGCTTGTCGCGCACAATGCGAGCTTTGATTTTGGTTTTCTCAATCATGAACTCGAGCGGTGCGGCCATCCCCCGGTCTGTCTGACCCGGATGCGCGACACACTGGCGCTCGCCAGGACCAAGCACCCCGGCGCCAAACATAGCCTCGACGCTTTATGTGTTCGCTTCGGAATCGACCGCAGCCACCGCGTCAAGCATGGCGCTTTGCTCGACGCGCAATTGCTTGCCCAGGTTTATGTTGAGCTGACGGGCGGCCGCCAGATCGGCCTCGGTCTAGTCGCCGAATCGGCGGCGCTGACGGTCGCGGGCGGCGAGACGGGGCTGGCCGCGGCCCCGCGCCCGCGGCTTGAACCGAGGCCCCATTGTGCGACGGCGGCCGAACTGGAGCGCCACCGGGGCTTCGTCGCGCAACTGACCAAGCCGTTGTGGGAGCGTTTCGCCTCGGCAAGTTGACGCCGCCTTCACCGCGGTCCTATCGCGGGCTCAATCAAGGAGGCAGGATCGTGGACGTTCGGGTCGCAGGACATCAGGTCGACACCGGCGATTCGCTGCGCGAACTCGCCCAGCGCCGGATCGCGGATATCACCGCCAAATATTTCGCCCGCGCAGTCGGCGCCCGGGTCACCTTCGGCCGCGGTCCCAACAACGAATTCACCTGCGACATCGTCGCTCCGGTCGCTCAAGGAGTGGTGCTCAAAGCCTCGCATCGGGCGCCCAAGGCCGATCAGGCGCTGGGCGGCGCCGCCGACCGCATCGAATCGCAGCTGCGCCGCTATGTGAAGCGCCTGCGCTCGCACAAGGGGATCGAAACCGATCTGCCGTTTGTCGAAAATGCCGGCTACACGATTTTCGCCGGGGCCGCCGATTCCGAGCCGCCGGACGCAGGGCAATTTCCGACCATCGTCGCCGAAACTCGGGTCGACGTGCCCGATTCGAGCGTGTCCGACGCAGTCATGCTGATGGACCTGCGCAACACCACCGCGTTGATGTTTCGCAACAGCGCGACCGGTGCATTCAACATGCTCTATCGCCGCGAGGATGGAAATATCGGCTGGGTTGAGCCGCAGGCCGGCTGACCCCACTTCCCAATCCAGCTTTCGCCGTGCCTTAGCGTGGCGGACCACGGGACATTCTGATTCATGCAACTTGCCGACTTCATCGATTTCGACGCGATCAAGCCCTCCTTCCCGGGCGGCAACAAGCGCTCGCTCCTCCAGCAGCTGGCCAATCTCGCCGGCCAGCGGCTTCAGCTCGAGTCGGCGGCGATCCTCGCCAGCCTGACCGAACGCGAGCAGCTCGGTTCAACCGGCTTTGGCCAGGGCGTGGCAATTCCCCATGGCAAGATCGAGGGCCTGGGGCGGATTTACGGGCTGTTCGTGCGCCTAGCCGAGCCGGTCGATTACAAAGCCATCGACGGCGACCCGGTCGACATCATCTTCCTGCTGTTGTCGCCGCCCAATGCCGGAGCCGAGCATCTCAAGGCCCTGGCCGCGATCAGCCGGGTCACGCGTGACAGCGCAACGCTCGAAAAGATGCGTGGCGCGCGCAGTCGCGATGCGCTTGCCGCGGTGCTGATCGGCGCCGACGAGCGCGACGCGGCCTAAGCGGCGACAAGGCCGCTCCAGCCATGGCATCGGGCGCATCGCGTCTGCCCTCCGGGCTGGAAGTCGCGGGACTACTCCGTCTAGTTGAAGCCGGCGGCGGAAATGCGGTCGTTCTGCGCAAAGGAGACCCCGATCGCGGCGACTTGGTCTTGATGATCGCCTCCCGGGGACAACATGTCGCCTGCCTCGAGCGAATATTGTCGCTCGACGGAGAGTATGAATGGCGCCGCGCCGGCCTGCCAAAATCGGCGGGTTCCGTCGAAATCAGCCAGTTCCTCGAAAAGCGCGCACGGTTCGACGAGGATTTTTGGGCAATCGAACTGGATATCGCGGACCCGCAACGGTTCATCGCTGAATTGGGGTTAACGGGTTGATTAACATCCGTAACGAGTAAAAACCCCAGCCCAAGACAAGAGCGGGGGGCACATCCGCAATATATCAGGTGATGTGCCACGCGAGACGGGGAACAGCTTAAGAGCGTCGAACACCAAAGACTCGACAGCGTCGCTCAGCATTCGAGCTATTCACCGCTTAATTTGCGGATTTCATGACTTTATCAATGCGTTCGGCGATTGCCTTTTGTGCGGCTCTTGCTGCGTCCAGCGTTGCACCGGCCCAGGCCGGCCCGACCGAGACGCCGCAGCCGCTGATGGCGAGCGCGTCTCTGCCCAAAATCGCGGTGCCCGACTTGCTCAATAGCGAAGCCGAGCCGCAGCTGTCTGGCGAGGCCGCCACTGACCTTGGTCAGGACGTCGCCCAGCCTGATGCCGATTCGGCGCCGGCGGCGGTGGACTCAAGGCCGAGCGGCGATCTTCCCTCGATGGTCGCGCAATTGAGCGATTCGGTGCCTGGCAGCCGCGAGCTCGAGTGCCTCGCCACCGGTGTCTATTTCGAATCGAAGAGCGAGCCGCTCAACGGCCAGTTGGCCGTCGGCAAGGTCATTTCCAATCGCTCGAAGAGCAAGCGCTTCCCGTCGAGCTATTGCGGGGTGCTGTTCCAGCGCGGCCAGTTCTCGTTCGTCCATGGCGCATCGCTGCCGACGGTCCCGCGGGGCAGCAAGCAGTGGAAGACTGCGGTCGCGATTGCCAAGATCATCGACCAGGGCCTCAAGGAATCGAGCGTCGGCAACGCGCTGTTCTTTCACGCCCGCTATGTATCGCCCGGCTGGCATCTCAAGTGGGTCGCCTCGATCGGCAACCACATTTTCTACCGCTGAGTACCCAGGCGCAGCGCCGGGATCGAGACGGGCGGGCAACCTCGCCCGTTTTTCGTTGGTTCTCGGCGATTGTGCGGATTGGCGAGGTTGGCCTTTTGTTCTAGCGTCGGCCCATGGCCAGCGAGATCGATAGCTGTTTTGCCGAGTCCCCGCCGATCGCTGCCGAAGTCGCGCGCGGGGTCGTCCGCTTGTTCTGCCGCCAGGACAAGTTCGCGGTGTGCGAAATGCCCTTGCCCAACGGGCGGCGCGCCGACCTGATGGCAATCGACGGCCGCGGCGGGCTGACCATCGTCGAAATCAAGGTCGCCAGGGCCGACCTCGTCGGCGACTGCAAATGGCTCGATTATCTCGATTACTGTGATCATTTCTTTTGGGCGGTGCCGCCGCATCTCGCGCCGATTCTGGAGGAGGAGCGCTATTTGCCCGATGCCGCGGGGCTGATCGTCGCCGACCGTTATGACGCGGCGGTCGTCCGCTCCGCGGCTCACCGGCCACTGGCGCCGGCGCGGCGCAAATCGGAGCTTCTGAATTTCGCCCGGCGGGCGGCGCGGCGGCTGTCGGCCCAGATTGATCCGACGCTGGGCGAAGCAAGCTGAGGCTAAGCGCCGGGCTTGGGCTTCTTCGTCTCGATCATTTTCAGGATGTCGCGGGCGCGCGGGTCGCGGGAAGCGTAATCGCGCGCTGAATAGCCAGCCGAATTGTCGGTCTTGTCGGGGTTCGCGCCAGCGTTGAGCAGCGCCCGAACGACGCTCGGTTCGCGCTGCTGGACGGCCAGGATGAGCGCAGTCTCTCCCGATTTGTTGGTCGTGTCGACTTTCGCTCCCAGGCCGAGCAGCCAGCCGACCCCGTCGAAATAGCCGGCCCTGGCGGCGGCCATGAGCGGAGTGTCGCCGCCCTTTCCGGCAAGATTGGGATCGGCGCCATTGTTGAGCAGAAAGCCGGTCCATTCCTCATCGCGCCGGGCGAGCGCGACGATGAGTGCGGTGTTGCCGTCGTCGCCGCGCGAATCGATCAGCCCGATCGGCTTGTCGCGGAGCAGTTCGACGACCTTGTTACCGTCGCTCTTCCGAACCGCGTCGACGAATTCGCTACCCTTGTCGGCAAATTGTGCTGTCGCCGGCGCTGGCAGCAAGGCCAAGACCGCTGCGGCGATCGGCAGATACGAACGCTTGATTGTCATGTCTTCGCTTTACCCAGGAGCTTGATCGCCATCGACTAGCAGAGCAAGGGTGGCCTTGTCATGAACACCGATCGCCGTTTCTGGGAATTGCCTCTGGCCTCGCTCGATCGCGGCGAATGGGAAGCCTTGTGCGACGGCTGCGGCCGGTGCTGCCTCAACAAGCTCGAGGATGACGAAACTGGGCTGCTCTACGCGACGAATGTTGCCTGCCGGCTGCTTGACCGCCGCACCAGCCGCTGCACCGATTATCCCAATCGCAAGAAGCTGGTCGCCGATTGCGTCACGCTCGACCGGCGCAATCTCGACCGGCTCGACTGGCTTCCGGACAGCTGTGCCTATCGCCTGCGCGCCGCCGGCGAGCCGCTGTTCGAGTGGCATTATCTTATTTCCGGAAGCCGCGAGACGGTTCACGATTCGGGTCATTCGACCCGCGGCTGGACGGTCAGCGAGGTCGACGCCGGGGAACTTGAATATCATGTGGTCGATCGCAAGCTCTGACCGGCGCGACGAGGAGTCGCTGCCGCTTCCGCTCGAAATCCGTCCGATCCACAACGCGCGGCGGATGCGCCTTCGCATCGACGATGCGCGCGGGGTGCTCAAGCTGACCTGTCCGGCCCGGACCAGCCGCCGAACCGCGATCCGCTGGGCGATCGAGCAGCGTGCGTGGATCGACGCCCAGCTTGCCCGGCAAGGCGAGTTCGAGCCCTTCATCCCGGGCGCGGTCATTCCAGTGGCGGGCAGCGACATCCTGCTGGAAGCCGTCGCAACCGCTCCCCGCCAGGGACTTTTGTCGAGCGATCGGCTCCTGGTCGGCGGACCCGAGGCGGGTTTCGAGCGGCGGGTCGAGGCCTTCTTGCGTTGCCGGGCGCTGGCGGTGATGTCGGGCGAGGTCGCCGAGTTTGCCGCTTTGGTCGGCGTCACGCCGCGATCGGTGACTGTCGGCGATGCCGCTTCGCGCTGGGGCAGTTGCTCGTCGCAAGGCCGGATTCGCCTCAGCTGGCGCTTGATTCTCGCGGCGCCGGCGGTGCGCAGGTTCGTTGTCGCCCACGAAGTCGCCCATCTGCGCCATCTCGACCATGGCCCGGCCTTTCGCGCGCTCGAGGCCGAACTCACTGGTCCCGGCCTCGCCTCGGCCAAGGCCGCGCTACGGCGAGAGGGGCCGAGGCTCCGCCGCCTGGGGCGGCGGCGCTAGCCGCGGGTCGGGCTGGCGCGGCGGCGGCTGCTGCTGCTGGCGCTGCGGGTAGCGGGTCACGTCCCGCCACGGCGGAAAGGCTCGGTCGAGGTCCTGCTGTGAGGGGTCGCCGGTTCCATCGGGATTGACCTGGGCCCCTGGTGGCGATGCTTGATCGGCGCCCGGCGGGGTGCCGATCGGCATTCCGTTTTCATCGACCAGCGGGGCCATTGCGTTGGCGTCGTAATTGCTGTCGCCGACATATTCCTCATCGGGCGTCAATTGCCAGTCGGGCAGCGGCACCTGCGTATCGAATTGTTCGACCGGGCGATTGGCGACGGCGACGATCATGAAATCGTGAAAGGCGCGCGCCGGTGCTGTCCCGCCCTGGAGGCCGGCGATTGGCCGGGCGTCGTCGCGGCCCATCCACACCGCGGTCGTCAGCCCGCTCGAAAAGCCGATGAACCAGCCGTCCTTGTTCGAGCTGGTGGTCCCGGTCTTGCCCGCCACCGGACGGCCGATCTGGGCGGCGCGCCCGGTGCCGCTGAGCACTGCTGACTGCAGCAAGTCGGTCATTTCAGCGGCGACCCACGGCGCCACCAGGACTCGCTCCTCATCGCTTTCGCGCTGGTACAACAGCCGCCCGTCGGCGGTGACGACCTTGCGGATCGCGTAAGGGGCGACCGCGACTCCCTTGTTGCCGACCGCGGCGAAGGCCCGGGCCATGTCGATGACCCTGACTTCGTTGCTGCCAAGGACCATCGAGGGGAAGGTCGAGATCGGGGTCGAGATGCCGAACCGCCGCGCCATGTCGGCAATGGTCCCGAATCCGACTTGCTCGCCGATCTTGGCGCTTATGGTGTTGATCGACCGCGAAAAGGCTTCGCGCAGCGACACCGGCCCGAGGTTGGTGCGCGACGAATTGCGCGGCGACCAGCCGTCGATCGTGACCGGCTCGTCGACCACCATATCGGTCGGCTTCATCCCCGATTCGAGTGCCGTCAGATAGACGAATAATTTGAACGCCGAACCCGGCTGGCGCACCGCCTGGGTAGCGCGGTTGTAGATCGAATCGACATAGTCGCGGCCGCCGACCATCGCCCGCACCGCGCCGTCGCGGTCGATCGCCACCAGCGCGCCCTGGGCCCCGGCCGGCGCATTGCGCGCGATCGCTACGTCGGCCGCGCCCTGCATGCGCGGATCCAGCGTCGTCCACACGTCGATCGGATCGCCGCTGTCGTCGATCAGCGTATCGAGCTGGGGTAGCGCCCAGTCCGTGAAATAGCGGACGCTGTTTTCCTTGGTCGTCTGCTGGATGCGGATTGCCGCCGGGTCGACTTCAGCCGCAGCCGAGGGGGTGATGAAGCCGTTGTCGACCATCGATTTGAGCACCACCGCGGAGCGGCTGCGCGCGGCTTCGGCGTCGGCCGAAGGCGAATAATTGGACGGCGCCTTGACCAGCCCGGCGATGATCGCCGCCTCGCCCAGGCTGAGATGGTCGGCGCCATGGCCGAAAAAGCGCCGCGACGCCGCGTCGATGCCATAGGCGCCGCCGCCAAAATAAACCCGGTTGAGATAGAGTTCGAGGATCTGGTCCTTGGTAAATTTGCGCTCGATCGCAAGCGCCAGAATGGCTTCCTTGATCTTGCGCACGAAGGTCCGGTTGTTGGTGAGGAAGATATTGCGCGCCAATTGCTGGGTGATGGTCGATCCGCCCTGGCTGAAATGACCCGACTGGATGCGGACCTTAACCGAACGCGCGATGCCGATCGGATCGACCCCAAGGTGACTGCGGAAGCGCTTGTCCTCGACGGCGATCATCGCTGCCCGCATTTCCAGCGGGATCTGGTCGTACGAGAGCCACTTGCCAAAGCTCGGGCCAAGCGACACCAGGACAGTGCCGTCGGCAGCGCGCACCCGGATCATCTGGCCAAGATCGGAGCGTTTGGTAAGCGTGCCGTAGCTGGGCAGATAAGCGACCGCGACCGCGACCGCGACGATCAGCGCCAACAGCCCGATGATGCCGGCATAGATGAGGCCTTTGACGATCGTCATCAGGGTCGAGCGCTTGGCGGCCATTCAACGCAATGCGATAGGAAGTCGCGGCGGTCCCGACAATAGCGCGATCAGTCTTCGTCGCTGGTCTTGCGGAAGGCGAGGGAGGCCGAATTGATGCAATACCGCAGCCCTTCCGGACCCGGGCCATCGGGAAAGACGTGGCCGAGATGGCCCTCGCAGCGGGCGCAGCGGACCTCGGTCCTGGTCATGCCGTGGGTCTCGTCCGATTTTTCGCTGACGACCTCGCCGTCCACCGGCGCGGTGAAGCTCGGCCAGCCGCTGCCGCTGTCATATTTGCGATCGCTCGAGAACAGAGGCTCACCGCAGGCCGCGCACAGAAACTGGCCGTCGTCCTTGGCGTCGAGAAGATCGCCCGACCACGGCGGCTCGGTCCCGCCCTGGCGCAAAATCCGATATTGTTCGGGAGTGAGCTTGGCGCGCCATTCGGCGTCGGTCCGGTCGATCTTCTTCATCGTCACACCTTTGGCCGCGAAACGAGTGAATCGGGCATTAACCCTGTTTTCACCACTGACCAATAGCTTGTCCGCCATGACCGTACGCTGGTCCTTTGCCATTGCGGGGCTTGTGCTCCTCCTGGTGCCGTTCGGGGTCAGCCCGGCGGCGGCGGATAATTGCGTGCTTTGTGGAATCACCCCCGGCGAGCCCGGCCGGACGGACGAGTCCGCGCCGCTCGAGATCGAGTTGGAAACCACGCTCGATTTCGATCGTGTGATCGTCGGCGGCAATGGCGCCGGCTCGGTCCGGCTGATGCCCGACGGATCGAGCGCCGCCAGCGGCGCCGCCGAGCTGCCCAGCGGGCGCGCAAGAATAGGCCGGATCATCATTCACGGCGAACCCAATCGGGCGATCTATGTCGACTTCCCAAAATCGATCGAGCTGATCGGGATGAAGGGGACGATCGTCTCGGTCAGCGCGTTGGTCACCGACCTCCCCGACAATCCCAAGCTCGATTCGCGCGGCGAGCTGGCAATCGACTTTGGCGGCGAACTCACCGTCAGCGGCGAGGCCGATGGCGATTTCCGCGGCAACCTGCTGGTTCGCGCCGACTACCTCTGATCGGGCGCCGCTTGGCCGAAACGTTAAACGCGCGGAAACCATAGATTTGAGGAAAACCGAAAGTGGCCCCGGTTAATTGGGGATCACGGATGGCGAACCTTCTCACAAGGATCGGGCAGCCGAAACTCGAATTACCAAGTGGGGATGTTTTTCTATGATCATGATCAAAAAGCTTGCGCTCGCCGGCAGTGTCGCCGCGATCGCTCTGGCTTCGACCCCGGCGATGGCGAGCGCGTATGTCGCCCCGTCGGTCAACGGCACTGCGACAGTTCGTCTGTATGACGCGATCACCTTCAACAAAGTGAGCGATGTCGATTTCGGAGTCGTGATCCGCGATTCGACTTATACCGGCGGCACGTCGGTCAGCATGGGTGCGACCGGCGCGACCAATTGCGCCAGCGTCCTTGGCGTGTCGTGCACCGGCTCGCCAACTGCCGGGCAATTCACCATCAAGGCCGATACGGGCTCGGACGTGAGCGTGTCGCTCGGCAGCTCCGACTTCGACCCGGCCACCGGGCTGATGTATTTGCGCAATGGCAGCAACAACCTCGCGCTGACTCTGGCCTGGTCGGGAATGACTCAGGACCTCACGTCGGGCGGCGTTGGAACCAATAATTTCTCGCTCACCGGCAACGGTTCGAATCAGACGATCAACCTGTACGGCGATCTGGCGATCAAGGATTCGGCGAGCGCGCCGAACGGCGTCTACCAAGCCGCCTTCTCGCTGACTGCCGACTACAAATAAGCAAGCCTACAACGTCGAAGCATTGCGGGCGGGGACCTTCGGGTCTCCGCCCTTTTTATGTCCGCGCGAAAAGTGTGAAGAGCCCGTTAACCATGTCTCCACATCGGATCGAAAGGACAACAAGGTTAATCCCGCGCTTACTTCATTGCGTAAGCATGTTTGTTCGTGGGGGAAAGACCGTGAATTCAAAACTGATCCTGGCCGCTGCCGGCCTGTTCGCTGGACTGGGCGCGGCCGCGCCTGCCAATGCTGCAACCACGAGCGCGACGATCAAGGCGTCGATCCTCAAGCCGGTCCAGCTGACCGGCGGCGGGACCCTCGATCTGGGCACCATCCTGACTCCGTCCGCGGCCACTTTCAGCGGCACCTTCACCGTCGCCGCGGCGGCAAGCCAGACCGGCACCTTTTGCGCCGCCGGCTTTTCCTGCACCGGCAGCCCGGCCGCGGCGATGTTCAATATCCAGGGCACGAACAAGACCAATATCGGTCTCAACATTCCGCTTAGCATCGTGTTGACGCTGCAGAATTATACCGGCGGCGGTACCGTCCCGACGATGAGCATTAGTACGCTCAACAGCATTGCCGCGAACAATACGACCGGATCCTACACCATGCAGGTGCCCAATTCGGGGACGCCGGGGCTCGATTTCTATGTCGGCGGCGTGCTCACCGTGACCCAGGCGACGGTCGGCGGCAATTATGCGGGCACGATCACGGTGACGGCGGATTATAACTGACTGAGCCCAGCGTAGTTCAACACTCAAGACGGCCGGTTCGCCCGGCCGTTTTTTTTGCTTCTTTTCCCGACATGGTTAGCAATAAAATAACCATTATGGACCATGTTTCTCCCCTATGCGCGGAGAGCTTCTCCGCAAGAGTGGGGAACAATCCATGGCTATCCTGAACCGCGTGCCCGGCCGCGCCCTTGTTGGCGCAGTGACGCTTTCGCTACTCGGCGCGACTGCCGCCCGGGCGGGGGTAGGCGACCTCCTCGTGGCCCCGACCCGACTGGTGCTCAACGGCAGTCGCGGCAGCGAGATCATCATCAAGAACGTCGGCGAAGAAACCGCGACCTACCGGGTGTCGGTCGAATTGCGGCGGATGCTGCCCAATGGTTCGCTGAGCGAAGTGATCCAGCCTTCGGCCGCGGAAACAGCCGCCGAAGACATGATTTTCTATGCCCCGCGCAAGGTCACCCTGCCGCCCAACCAGCCGCAGTCGGTGCGGGTGACGGCGCGGGTCCCAGCTGGCCTGCCCGACGGCGAATATCGCGTACACCTGCTGTTTCGCGCGATCCCCGATCCGCGCGCGGTCACCGCGCCAACCGACTTCCAGGGTGTCGGCTTCCGGCTAACCCCGATTTACGGTGTCACCATCCCGGTCTTCGTCCGTCTCGGCAATCTCGAGGCCAAGGCCGGGATCGCCGCGGTCAAGCTGGTCCAGTCCAACGGACACAAGGCTGTTTCGGTCGATCTCACGCGTTCGGGCACACGCTCGACCTATGGCGAGATCCGGGTGGTCAAGGATGGGGTCAAGGAGCCCCTCGCCGAACTCAAGGGGGTCGCCGTCTATAATGAACTCAACGAGCGGACGGTAACCATCCCGGTCACGCCGGAGCTTGAATCGCAGGCCAGCGGCGCGGTCAAGGTCCAATATTTCGAGACTACCGACGCCGGTTCGACCTTGGTTGCGGAAACCAGCGCAAACCTTCGCTGAGCCCGAGGACGCCAGGGGCGGAGCCACGATGACGAGCTCGATCGGTTCGCGCTGGTGGCGTCGCGCGCTCGTTGCACTGGCCGCGCTCTGCGCAACCATGTCCCCGGCCGCGGCGCCGGCCGGCAGCAGCTGGACTGCCGATCCCGAAGCCCAGTTCCTGCTCGACGTGAACCTCCACCGCCTGGTGCTCGGCAATGGAGTCCGCGCCTATCAAACGCCTGAAGGCGCCTGCGTCATGCTCGGCGACTTCCTGACCACGCTCGACGTGCCGCTGAAGATCGATCTGGGCAGCGGCACCGCCAAAGGCTGGGCATTCGACGAAAAAAACAAGATTCTTATAGATCGCAATGCGCACGTCGCGGAGATAAAAGGCAAACGCGAGGCATTTGCAATAAGCGACGTGCGCGAGACCCCGGATGGGTGGTGCGTCGATAGCCAGGCGCTCGCCCGCTGGTTCGGCATGGTGGTCAAGGCCGACGTCTACAACAGCGTCCTGCGTCTCGACACGGACAGCAAATTGCCGGTCGAGCTGGCGATCGCGCGCAAGGCTCGCGGGGAAGAAGTCGCGCGCAAGCGCAATGCCGCTTTTTCGCTCGCCAGCCTGCCACGGATGAAATTGCCGTACCGGATGTGGCGCACCCCGGCGCTCGAGTTCGTGGTCAATGCCGGGGTCCGCTACGGCGGCAAAGGCAGTAGCCTGGACATCCGCCGCGACGCCAACGTCTATGCCGCGGGTGAGGTGGCGGGCATGTCCTACCTCGCCAGCATCGCCGTCAATCCCAACGGCCTGCCGAAGAACATCTGGGCGCGATTCTATCGCTCGGACCCCGACGGGAATTTGCTCGGGCCGCTCCACGCCACCCATTTCGCCGCGGGCGACGTTCCCGGCTTATCGTCGACCTTCAGCAGCGCCGGGGCCAATGGCCGCGGCCTGGTCGTCACCAACCGCCCGCTCAACCAGATCGGAAGCTTCGACCGGACCGAATTCCGCGGCCGGCTTCAGCCTGGATGGGATGCCGAGCTCTACCGCAACGGTACGCTGGTCGCCTTCGACAACGATCCCGAAGGCAAAGGCGAATATGTCTTCTCCAACATCGATGTCATGGTCGGGGACAATGACTATGAGATCATCCTTCATGGCCCCCAAGGCCAGGAACAGCATGTCCGCGACACGCTCAATGTCGGCCAGGACAGCGCTCCGCCGGGCAAATTATGGTATTGGGCCGGGGTTCGCCAGCCGGGCAAGGACCTGCTCAAGATCGGCAACACCGCGCCCACTCCATCGGCGACCGACCCGCCGGTCGCGGTCAGCAGCGGTCCCGAAGCGATCGCCCAGCTCCAATATGGAATCGACAAGCGGACGGCGGTCAGTGCCCTCGTCCGCTCGGCGCTGATCGAGGATCAACGCGTGACCTTCGTCGAAGGCGCGGTGCGCCGCACGATCGGCGATTCGGTGGTCGAACTCGCCGCGCTCGCCAACAGCCGTCATGAACTGGCCGGCCGGGCCCAGGTGCTGGCCAGGATCGGCAGCGCGACCCTGTCCGCCTCCAGCATGTTCAGCCAGGGCAATGGCGGGCTCGATACTCAGGGCCGGATACTCAAAACCTCAAACCGCATCGGCCTTGGCCTTCCGCTCAAGCTCGGCCACACCCGGATTCCGATCTCGGCAAGCGTTGGACGCAACGATTTCGCCGACGGTAGCCGCGCTTATGACGGCATGGTGCGCATCGGTACGCATATCGGGCCGTTCGATCTTGCCAGCGCGACGACTTATGAGCGGCTGCAACCTGCCGATTCGAAACGTCCCGAGGAGCATCTCACGACCGAGCTGATTGGCACGGCCCGGATCGGCGGGGTGCGCCTGCGCGGCACTGCCGAAGCCGATATCCTGCCGATCAAGCGGCTCACCTCCCTCGCCGTGGACGCGTATTGGTCGCGCAGCGAAAACACCGAGTGGGACGCGGGCATTCGCTATGACAGCGTGTCGAAACTCACCTCCGCCCGAATCGCCCATGTCCGGCGCTTCGACAGCATGGCGGTGACCTTTTCGGGGGAAGCGCAGTCCAATGGCGCGATTTCCGCCGGAATCCGGCTCAGTTTCTCGCTCGATCCGGCGCTATCGGGGTTGCGGCCGACCCGCGAGCGCCTCGCCAGCAACGGCATCGTCCATGCCCGGGTGTTCGAGGATCTCAACGACAACGGCTCCTACGACCCCGGAGAGCCGGTCGAGAAAAAGGCGTCGATCACGACCGGACTCAAACAGTCCGAGCAAGTGACCGATGACCAGGGTGAAGTCACGGTGGGAGGCCTTTCCCCCTATGTACCGCTGGCAATCGGAATCGACCAGTCGAGCCTCGACAACCCCGCGCTTGCGCCGGCAAAGCCGCTCCAGGTCATCGTCCCGCGGCCCGGGGTCGCGGCAATGCTCGATATTGCGCTGGTTGGCGGCGGGTCGATCGAAGGGTTCGCCGCCAAATCCGACGGAACGCCCTACGAAGGGCTCGATTTCGACCTGGTCGACAAATCGGGGGCGGTGGTTGCGACCGTACGCAGCGATCTCGATGGCTATTTCGTGTTCGAGAATATCCGCTACGGCAATTTCTCGCTGCGCCTCAACGGCGCCAGCGCAAGCGCCATCAAGGCCAGTCCGCTCGAGCCGGTCTCGATCGTGATCAACCACGACAAGCCCGCGGTCCGCCTCGGCGCGATCAAGGTCGCCGCGTTGCAATAGTCGTCCGAGACGACTCGCACTGCCCAGACCGACTGGTCCGGGCGCTCACGATCTAGACAAAATTGGTGCGGTCGAGAAGACTCGAACTTCCACGGCCTTTCGGCCACAGCGACCTCAACGCTGCGCGTCTACCAGTTCCGCCACGACCGCACGTCATGAATAGCAGGCCGGCCGGGTGGCCCACTGCTACTGGCAAGGCGGCGCCTCTAGCAAAGCGGTCTGGGGCACGCAATGGCGCGACCCGCTGAAGATCGAGTCCCGCTGGGGGACAAGTCCTTAACGCTTTGTTTACCTTTGACCCAACCGCGCGTTACTGTTGGCGTGATGATCATCCTCGCCGCCCTTGCACTGACCGCGGCTGCCGCGGTGCCGAGCGGCGACAACGGCGGCCGCGGCCCGGCCGTGAGCGTCCGCGCATCGGCCCTGGCAACGGTTCGGCTGGTGCAAAGCGCGACCGTCCGGCTCGACGGCAACATCGCCGGGGACCCCCGCGAGCGCGATACGATCATTCACCTCGATGACGGTAATCATCCAGCAAAAATTGTTGAATTCGAATAACTTAGCCTAGGCCCTGGCCGGCCCCAAGGTAAGGGTGATTTCCTCCCCGCCGGGCGGGACATTGACTTCCGCGCTGTTAAAACTGGCGCTTGCTCCGGGCGCGAGCGACTGGGCCGGGGGAGCGATGGTCCAGCTGTACACGATCTTGCCGGTGGCCGATTTCAACTGTGCCTCAAGCGGCGGCACCGGCTGCTCTTCACCGGTCGGATTGATGACCCGCCCGGTCACGGTTAGCAGCTCATTGCCGCTCTCCAGCCGTTGCCGATCCATATGCGTGGTGACCAGCGCCAGCCGGCTGGCCCCGCCAGGCGACAGCCCGATCCGCGACTTCCAGCTATTGGGCGCGGCGAACCAGAACAAGGCGGCGAGCACCGCCACGGCAAGCGCCAGCAGCAGGATCGTCAGCAGCGGCCGGCGCCTGCTGCCATCGTCCTCGCCGGCAGCGAACGGGCTGAAGTCCTCGTTCTCGCCCGCGTCCACCGACGCTGCCGCAGGAACCCATTCGCCGCGCTCCTCGGCCTCGTCCGCGGCCGGCGGCGCCTGATCGCCGACCATCGCCTCTTCGTAAGCGCGCTCCTCGGCCTCGGGGCCCGCGCGCGGCTCGATGAGGGTCGCTTCGGCGAGCGATTCTTCGGCGCCGGCCTCGTCGTCAGTCGCCTCGGTCTCGTCGCTGGTGCCGCGCCCTTCGGCATAGCCATAATCTTCCGCCCGGTGGGCCGGTTCCGCTGCTTCGTCCGCGGCGCCCGTCGCAGGCTCGCGCGGTTCGTGCGCGTCACCGCCGGCCGCAATTGCCGCGGCCGGCGTCATCTCCTCCTCCGCGGAAGGATCAGGATTTTGATGCCAGCTATGCTTGCACGAGGCGCAGCGGACCTGGCGCCCGTGGGGCGGGATCGCACCATCTTTCACCACATATTGCGTGCTGCAACTGGGGCAGGTGAGGATCATGATACAAAAGCCCTCTTCCGAGACGGGACAGTGCGGGTAAACAGGAATGCGGCAGGCTTGGCAAGGCGCGCTCGCCAGCATAGCCGGGGGTGTTGATCGGGAAGGAATTCGAAACTGTCGTCAGTCGCCCAATTTGACGCCGTCGGGCTGCGCTACGGGACCGGCGCGGAGGTGCTCCGCGACCTCGACTTCCGGCTGACCGGGGGCGGCTTCTATTTCCTCACCGGGCCATCGGGCGCGGGCAAGACCTCGCTCTTGCGGTTGCTCTACCTCGCCCAGCGCCCGACGCGCGGCCGTATCCGCCTGTTCGGGGAGGAACTGACCGATGCCCCGCGCGACGCCATGCCGCATTTCCGGCGGCGGATCGGCGTCGTGTTCCAGGACTTCCGCTTGCTGCGCCACATGTCGGCGTTCGACAATGTCGCCCTTCCGCTGCGGATTTCGGGAGTGAGGGAGGCGGAAGTCGAAGGCCCGGTGCGCGAGATGCTCGACTGGGTCGGCCTCGCCGATCGCTCGAGCGCCCGCCCCGCGACCCTGTCGGGCGGCGAACAGCAGCGAGTGGCAATCGCCCGCGCCGTGATCAATCGTCCCGACTTGCTGGTCGCCGACGAACCCACCGGCAATGTCGATTCCGATATGGCCAAACGGCTGATGCATTTGTTCAGTTCGCTCAACCAGCTGGGGACGACGGTGGTCGTCGCGACCCACGACGTCGGGCTGATCGGCGCGACTCCAGGCGCGGAACTGATCAGGCTCGAACAGGGCACGATGGTCGATCCGACCGGCGCCTTGCGCAATCCGCCCGGCAGGGGCGCATGAAAGGCTTTCTAACGTCTTCGGCGGCCGACCGCCGATTGCTCGGCGTGGCGCCGTTGAGCGGGCCGACGCCGTGGGTTGTTGCGATCATGAGCTTTTCGATTTTCATCATCGCCGCTGCCGGACTCGCGCTGGCCAATAGCGCGCGGCTGTTCGAACGTTCGGTTGAGGCGCGCTATTCGATCGAGGTTCCGGCGGGGAGTGCGCGCCTGCCGCAATTGCTCGATGCGATGCGCGCCTCGGCTGACGTCACCAACCTCAAGCCGGTCCCGGAAAGTGCCATGCGCGACACACTTCGCCGCTGGCTCGGACCGCTTGCCAGCAGCAGCGACCTGCCGGTCCCGGCGCTGATCAATTTCGACCTCAAACCGGGCGCGAACCCGGCGGCGGTGGCGACGCGGGTTCAGGCGATCGAACCGGCGGCAACGGTCGAGGCGCATCGCGACTCGGTCGCGCCGGTGCTTCAATCGCTGCGCGCGCTGCAATGGATCGCGCTGACACTGGTCGTGCTCCTCGCCGGGGCGGCGTCGGCGGCGATCGTACTGGCCGCGCGCTCGGCGCTCGACACGCATCGCACGACAATCGAGGTTCTTCACGGCATCGGCGCCACCGACCAGCAGATCACCGGCCTGATCCAGCGCAAGATCGCGATCGACTCACTTGCCGGGAGCCTCGGCGGAGCGATCGCCGCGGCGCTGGTCCTGGCGCTGCTCGCGACGGGCTCGGCTTTTCTTGGCCAGCTGAGCGGTGGTGCGACATTGGGCTGGGCGGATCTCGCCCTGCTCGCGGTGCTGCCCTTCGCCTTGACCGCGTTGGCGACGGTCATCGCGCGCTCGGCGGTGCTCGCCCGATTGCGTCAGGCATTATGATCGCCCGCGCCTCCGCACTGGTGCTGCTGCTCTACGCACTCGGCTTCATGCTGTTCGCCTTCACGCTCGGCAAGCCCGCGCCGGCAAGTGCTGGCAAGGCTGATGCCGCTGTGGTCCTCACCGGCGGACCGGGACGGATCGAACACGCGGTCGCGGTGCTGCGCAGCGGTCAGGTCAAGCGGGTACTGGTCGCCGGCGCCGATCCCCTGGTGACCAAGGACGATATCGCGCGCCGGCTGGGCGGGAACCGCGAATTGCTCGATTGCTGCGTCGATCTCGGCAGCGAGTCGGTCGACACCCGCTCCAATGCCGAAGAGGCCGGACGCTGGCTTGCCAAAAATCGCTTCAAATCGGTTCGCCTGATCACCAGCGACTGGCATATGCGCCGCGCCCGCTATGAGTTCGAACGGGGGCTGGGCGGAAAATATGTGCTTTCTACGGACGCGGTGCGCTCAGAGCCGGGATTCCTGACCCTGTTCGGCGAATATAATAAATATGTCCTCCGCCGCCTCGCGGTATGGGCGGACATCTGATGTGGACGGCCCGCGCCATCCTGTTCGCGATCCTGTTCAACGTCGCGACCTTCCTGTGCGTAGTAGGGTCGCTCATTGCCAGCCTGTTCAGCCGCAAGGCCCTGTTCGCGGTGGTCATGATCTGGACCCGCATCCATCGCGCTTTGGCCGAACAGCTGCTCGGCATCCGTACCCGTATGGAGGGTTCGATCCCGCACGGCTCCTATCTCATCGCGGTCAAGCATCAAGCGCAATATGAGACACTGGAAATGGTCCGGCTGTCCGACCTCCCGGTGCTGGTGATGAAGCGCGAACTCGCCGACATCCCGCTCTTCGGCAAGGTCACGCTGCTCTACGGGGTGATTCCGGTCGAGCGCTCGGCCGGGGCCAAGGCGCTGCGGGTGATGTTGACCGAAGGCCGGGCCGCGGTCGCCTCGGGCCGGCCGGTGGTCATCTACCCGGAAGGGACGCGGGTGCCGGTCGGGACTGCGCCGCCGCTTCGCTCAGGCTTCGCCGGACTCTATCGCGCGCTCGGTCTGCCGGTGGTTCCGGTCGCGCTCGACAGCGGGGTGTTCTGGGGCAAGGGCCTCGCCCGGCGCAGCGGGACGGTCACCTTCAAGGTCGGCGAGGTGATTCCGGCGGGCTTGGGCCGCGAGGAGATCGAGGCCCGGGTTCACGCCGCGATCAATGCGCTCGAACCGGCAGCGCAAGCCGCTCCTCGATCAACCGCGCAGGCGGGCTCCTAATTTCTCCGCCGCGGCGATGACGCCCTTCGAGATCGCGCCGATATCCTCGTCGGTGAAGCTTTTGGCTTCCGGCTGCATCATCACCTCGATCGCCAGCGACAGCCCGTCGGTAGTATCGAAGCGATCGAACAAGCGGACGTCGGTGATCCGCGTCTTGTCGCTGCCGCGGACGGCGCGGACGAGATCGGCAGCCGGAAGGTCCGGCGGGACGATGAATGCGAAATCGCGTGACACGGGTTGCAACGCCGGCGGTGCATAAGCGGGCCGAGCCCGCGACACCGAGCGCGGCTCGGGGATGGCATCGAGATAGAGTTCCGCAGCCACGGCTGCGGCGGGTGCGCCGAGCTGGCGAAGGACCTGCGGGTGAACCTCGCCAAAGCGCGCGACGATCGTTTTGGACCCAAGGCCGAGGCTGGCCGATCGGCCGGGATGCCATTGCGGCCCGGCATTTGCGAAACTCTGCAGATTGGCGACCGGCGTTCCCGCCGCTTCGAGCAACGCAAGCACCTCCGCCTTGGCGTCAAAGGCGTCGAACGGCGCCGGCTTGCCCGACTGCCAGCCGCGCGCCTGCCGATCGCCGGCGAGCAGGATCGCGACCGTTGGGTGCTCGCTATCGCGGCCATAGCGCCGGCCGAGCTCGAACAATCGGACCGAGCTTGCGCCGCGATCGAGGTTACGCCGCGCCGCCGCTGCCAAGCCGGGCAGAAGCGAAGGTCGCATGACCTTCATGTCCTCGCTGATCGGATTGGCGACGACCCACTCGCCACCACCGACCGCCTCAGCCTCGGCCTGGGAAATGAAGCTCCAAGTAATCGCCTCGTTGAGTCCGCGGGCCGCCGCTGCCCGGCGCACCCGGCGCTCGGCAAGCTGCGATCGGGTCGCGGTCGCATGGGCGACTCCGGGCGCCCGCTCGAGCGGGGTCGAGGGGATCGAGTCATAGCCGGTGATGCGGATGATTTCTTCGACCACATCGGCGGGGCCATCGACGTCACGCCGCCACGTCGGAACGGTTACCTCGCCCCCGTTCACCCCGAAGCCCAGGCGCTCGAGGATCGCTTTCTGCTCGGCCTCGGGCACGTCGATCCCGCCCAGCGCCGCAGTCCGCGCATAATCGAAGGCGATGGTCCCGGTTTCGACCGGCGGCTTGCCGGCGCAGATCACGCGCGACGGCTGGCCGCCACAAATGTCGAGCACGTACTGGGTCAGGATTGCCAGGCCATCGTCGAGGAAGGCCGGATCGACCCCGCGCTCGAAACGGCTGCGCGCGTCGCTGGTCAGGCCGAGCGTCTGTCCGGTGCGGGCAATATTTTCGGGGGTGAAATAGGCGACCTCAAGCATTACGCCGGTCGTTGTATCGGCTACGCCAGAATCCTCGCCGCCCATGATCCCGCCGATGTCGTGGACCTGGGCATCGTCGGCGATGACGGTCATGAACGGCTCGAGGACATAATGCTTCTCGTTAAGCGCGAGTACCGTCTCGCCGGGCTTTGCGGCCCGAGCCGTCAAAGCGCCCGCTAGCTTGGCCATGTCATAAGCGTGCGCCGGACGGCCAAGATCGAGCATGACGTAAT
>JARXKO010000003.1:22422-23478 GCA_030271595.1 Pseudomonadota bacterium
AGCTTGGCCATGTCATAAGCGTGCGCCGGACGGCCAAGATCGAGCATGACGTAATTGGTGATATCGACCAGCGCCGAGATCGGCCGCTGTCCGGCGGCCTTGAGCCGTTCCTGCATCCACTCGGGGCTGGCGCCATTGCTGACCCCGGTGATTGCGCGGCCGTAAAATGCGGGGCAGCCGGCGGGATCCTCGATGGTGATCGGGATCGGGCAATCGAAGCCGCCGTCGATCGCCGGAACAGACAAGGGCTTGAGCGTTCCTGCACCGGCAGCGGCGAGATCGCGGGCGATTCCGCGCACCCCCATGCAATCCTGGCGGTTAGGCGTGATGGCGAGGTCGAACACGACATCGTCGACCCCGGCATAAGCAGCAAAAGGCTGGCCAACCGGCGCGTCGGCGGGAAGCTCGACGATCCCGTCATGCTCGTCGCCGAGTTCGAGCTCGCGCACCGAGCACATCATGCCGTGGCTTTCGACCCCGCGGATCGCGGCGACCTTCAAGGTCATGCCGCTGCCCGGGATCACCGCCCCCGGCGGGCCGAACACGCCGAGCATTCCGGCGCGCGCGTTGGGCGCGCCGCACACCACTTGCACCGGGCCGTCACCGGCGTCGACGCTCAACACCTGGAGCTTGTCGGCCTGCGGATGTTTCTCCGCGCTGAGCACTTTGGCGATCTTGAACGGCGCCAGCGCGTCGGCGGGATTGGCGAGACCCTCGACCTCGAGCCCGATCGCCGTCAATGTGTCGGCGATGCGTGCGGCCGGCCAGTCGCTGTCGAGATGCGCCTTGAGCCATGACAGTGAGAATTTCATGCGCCCACTCCACCGCTCAGCGTCGGCACGTCGAGCGAGCGAAAGCCGTAATGTTTGAGCCAGCGCAAATCGGCATCGAAGAAGGCGCGCAAATCATCCATGCCATATTTGAGCATCGCCAGCCGATCGACTCCGGTGCCGAACGCAAAGCCCTGCCATTTATCGGGGTCGAGCCCGCAATTGGCGATCACGCGCGGGTGGACCATGCCGCTGCCGAGCACTTCCATCCACCCTTCCTGCCCGC
>JARXKO010000131.1 GCA_030271595.1 Pseudomonadota bacterium
CGGTCAATCGCCGCATAGCCGAAAAAGTGATTGACCCGCTCGACGATCAGCGGGGTCAGATGCTGGATCAGCGGGGCATGGGCGCCATCGACCAGCAAGGTCAGCGATCCCGCCGATTTCTTGCCAGCCGGAAAGCGAATCGATTCGGGCGAGGACACTTTGGCATAGCGCTCGCCGACGATTTCGGCCCAGCGGCTGACGATCGCCGACTGGACGAAGCCGAAGCGCCGGAACGACTGGCTGCCAATTCCGGCCATCAATTCACCGGCGGCGCGGGGGCGGCAGCTGCGCTCCGCTTCCTCATCCTGCTTTCGTTTCGTCATGACGCGCTTGTCATGCCATAGCAGGGTGGTGACCGCCAATATCGCAGCGCTGCTGCTGCAACATTATGTGGATAACTTCCGGACCCTGCCGTGGCGGTCCGCGCCCGGCGCGGCTGCCCCCGATCCTTATCGCGTATGGCTGAGTGAAATCATGCTCCAGCAGACGACGGTGGCGACGGTCGTGCCGCGCTTCGAGCGGTTCGTGCAGCGCTGGCCCGACGTCGCTGCGCTCGCCGCTGCTCCTGCCGAAGCGGTGATGGGCGAATGGGCCGGCCTTGGCTATTACGCCAGGGCGCGCAACCTCATCGCCTGCGCCCGTGAAGTCGTGAAACGTGGCGGCTTTCCGGATAATTCGGCGGCGCTTCGCGATCTTCCCGGGATCGGTCGGTACACAGCGGCCGCCATCGCCGCGATTGCCTTTGGCGAGGATTCAGCGCCGGTCGATACCAATGTCGAGCGGGTCATCGCCCGGCTCAATGCGGTCGCGGGGTCCAGGCGCGTCGACATCGAACGGCGGTTCCTGGCGCTTGCCCCAGCGGGCCGCGCCGGCGACTTCGCGCAGGCGATGATGGACCTTGGCGCGACCATCTGCCGACCGCGCGCTCCCAAATGCAATCAGTGTCCGCTGGCCAGCGGTTGCGCGGCATATGCGACCGGCGCCGCCGAGGCCTTTCCGACGCGCAAGCGGCGTCCCTTCCGACCGCAAAAATACGGGACGGCGTGGTGGATCGAGCGCGGCGGTCGGCTGTGGCTGACGCGGCGGCCGTCGACTGGGTTGCTGGGCGGCATGGCGGCGCTTCCGGGGGGCGAATGGAGCGCGGTCAAGGCCTCTTCGCCCGCCGCAATTGGTCATATCCAGCACATCTTTACGCATTTCGTGCTCGAGCTCACGATCGAGCGCTGCGAGGAGCCCGTCGGCGAGGGCTGGTGGCACCCAATCGACCGGCTTGACGAAGCCGGCCTGCCGACGGTTTACCGCCGCGCCGCGAAACTCGCGCTGGCCGCGCCCGAACAGTCCACCGCTGCTTCCTTCGCTGCGGCTTGAAGTCGGCCTCACTGACCCGTAAAGGGCGGCAAAACCCGACTGCCTCGGTTTCGCGCCCCGAAGGAAAATTCATGGACGATCGATTCAATACCACTGCCGGCTGGGTTCTCTTCGCGGGTATCGTCGCCCTTGGTGCATCGATCGTTACCGGCGAGATGTTTCGCAGCGAGCGCCCCGAAAAAATGGGCTATCCGATCGCCGGCGTTGCCGTTGAAGGTGCCGGTGGCGCCGCGGCCGAGCAGCCGATCGAGGTCTTTTTGGCCAAGGCCGATCCGGCCAAGGGCGCGCAGATTTTCAACAAATGCGCCGCTTGCCACAATGCCGCGCACGGCGGCCCCAACAGCCTTGGGCCCAATTTATGGGATGTTCTCGGCGAGCCGGTCGGCCAGGGCAAGGGCTTCGCTTTTTCCGACGCTTTGGCGAAAAAGGGCGGGACCTGGAACTGGGATAATCTAAGCCAATGGCTGACCAGCCCGCGCACGTTCGCGGCCGGCACCAAGATGACCTTCGCCGGGCTGAGCAATCCGCAGGACCGCGCCGACGTCATCGCCTATCTCGATCAGCAGAGCGATCACCCGCTGCCGCTTCCGGCCGCCCCGGCGCCTGCTGCTGCGGCCGCTGGCGACAAAGGCGCCGCCTCCGCCGATGGCAATGCCGCCGCGTCGGCAGCAAAGACGCCCTAGTCGGGCCCCTACCCTAGTCGGACCTTAGACGTCCTTGCAGTCGTAGAAACGGCAGACGTAGTCCCACGCCTCCTGCGCGTCTTCGCACCAATGAATGAGGTCGAGGTCGTGGGGCGAGATGACCCCTTCATCGACCAATGCCTGGAAATCGATCACACGATTCCAGAAATCCTTGCCGAACAATATGATCGGCAGGGGCCGCACCTTGCCCGTCTGGATAAGAGTCAACAGTTCGAACATTTCGTCGAACGTGCCGTAGCCGCCCGGGAACACCGCGACCGCTCGCGCCCGCAGCAGGAAGTGCATCTTCCGAAGCGCGAAATAATGGAACTGAAAGCTTAGTTCCGGCGTGACATAGGGGTTGGGCAATTGCTCGTGCGGGAGGACGATGTTGAGGCCGATCGTCGGCCGATCGCTTTCCGCGGCGCCGCGATTGGCGGCTTCCATGATCGACGGCCCACCGCCGGAACAGACCACGAAATTATGCCGGCCATCGGCCGTCCGGTCGACGCAGCTGGCGAGCCGCGCAAGTTCGCGCGCGACATCGTAATAATGCGATTTCGCCTTCAATCGCTCGGCCACGGCGCGCTGCTCGTCATTGGTCGCGGCTTCGATCAGAGCGTCCGCGGCATCGGGCGATGGAATTCGCGCCGAGCCGTAAAACACCATGGTCGACGCAATCTTGGCTTCCTCGAGCAGAAGCTCCGGCTTCAGGAGTTCGAGCTGGAAGCGGACGGGCCGAAGATCCTCGCGGAGCAGGAACTCCGGGTCCTGGAATGCAAGCTTGTAGGAATTGCTTTCGGTCTGCGGAGTCGATGGGACGAGCTTGGCGGAGGTCGCATCGATTTTGGAGGTCGGAAAAATCCGGCTCGGCGGCATTGGCTTGGTCATGGCGCTGGACTAGCGTCATCATCGCCTCTGGTCACGCGGTCTGATTGCAACCGCCTTTGGCGCTCCAGTCGATGTTCCCGGCGACGAACATCGCCCCCGCAAGCGCCGCGAACGACGGGATCGAATTGGTTACCTCCATGACACTTGCGGCACTCGCGGCGACCGCCCAGATTGCGGCGATGATCGACATTCGCCCGTTCGCTTCGCTTGGCCACGCCGACCACGGGTGGCTCGACGCCCGCCACCATTTCAGTTTTGCGAGCTATCACGAACCCGAGCGCATGGGCTGGGGCCGGATCCGGGTGTGGAACGACGACCGCATCGCGGCCAAGAGCGGTTTCCCGCCGCATCCCCATCGCGACATGGAAATCGTCACCTATGTCCGCACTGGCGCGATCACCCATCAGGACTCGCTCGGCAACAAAGGCCGGACCGGCGCCGGCGACGTCCAGGTGATGAGCGCCGGGACCGGAGTCACCCACGCCGAATATAATCTTGAGGACGAGGAGACGACGCTGTTCCAGATCTGGATCGAGAGCGATCAGCCCGGCGCGACGCCGAGCTGGGGGGCAATGCCGTTTCCCAAGGACAGTCGCGACGGCGCCTTTCAGCTGCTTGCAAGCGGCGATGCCGGGGACGGCGTCCTGACTATCAACGCCGACGCCCGTATTCGCGGCGCCACGCTGAGCGCGGGCAAATCGATCGAACTCGAAGCCGACCCCGATCGCCACCTCTACCTCGTTCCAAGCGGCCGGGTGCGGATCAATGGGGTCGCTGCCAATCCCCGCGATGGTGTCGCAATCACCGGGGAGAATGCACTGAGGATCGAGGCGCTGGACGATAGTGAATTGGTGCTGGTCGACGCCCGCTGAGCCGTTGGTCGGGCACGGTTAAGCAAGGCTGTGCTTGAAGTCAGGCGCCGGGGACGGCATTGGGCGACACGCGCTTCCTGGATGGGGCGCGATTCACCAGCAAAAAGCGTGGGTTGATGAGGGCGAAGATTCGCTTGGCGATTGCAGCATTGGTGGCCGGGCTGACGCTCGCGCCAGTCGCCGCGCTTGCCCAGGACGCGCCGCCGGCGAATGCCGCGCCGACGACCACCACTAAACCTCCGACCGCCGAGCCGGTGGGGCCGAGCGAACTTCAGAATTTCAACTTGCCAGGGACCGTGACCCGCCCGGCCGAGTCGCGGCCGGCGACTGCGCCCAAGCCCAAACCCGTGACCAGCCCGGTTCCCAGCGCGGCGACCCCCACCGTCCGCAAAGTGCCGCCCGCACGACAAGCGAATACTGCCGGCGAGACCACTCTTCCCCCAACGGTTACCACCAAAGCCGCTACCCGCGCGCCCCGCATTCAAGTCGCGCCGGCCGGGCCGAGCCGTCCATCCTCCACCGTCACCATGCACTTGCCGCCGGTTGGCGACTCGCCAGGCGACTCCGCGTCGCTTCGCAATTCCGTACCCGCGACAACTCCGGCGCCGGTCGCTCAGGTCAGCACTGTGCCGCTGCCCTGGCTGGTTGCCGCGGCCATGCTGCTAGTTGGCGCTGGGGTTTATTTCTGGCGCAACCG
>JARXKO010000132.1:0-2235 GCA_030271595.1 Pseudomonadota bacterium
GCCGACGAAATGATCCTCGACATCGGCCCGGCAGCGGTCGAGGCGCTCGCCGACGTGCTCAAGAATTGCCGCACTTTGGTGTGGAACGGCCCGCTTGGCGCATTCGAGACCCCGCCCTTCGACGCCGCCACGGCGGCGCTGGCCAAGACCGCCGCGGCGCTGACCAAGCAGGGCTCGCTGGTTTCGGTCGCCGGCGGCGGGGATACGGTCGCGGCGCTCAACCAGGCCGGAGTCGCCGCGGACTTCACCTTCGTCTCCACCGCTGGCGGGGCTTTTCTGGAATGGATGGAAGGGCGCACGCTCCCTGGCGTCGCGGCGCTCGAACGCAATTGAGGAACCGCGAAATGACACAGAATCCTGACATGTTTGCGAAGGTCAAAAGCGGGAAGGGCTTCATCGCCGCGCTCGACCAGAGCGGGGGCTCGACCCCGGGCGCGCTCAAGGCCTTTGGCTACACGGGCGACGAATGGGCGAACGACGAGGCGATGTTCGACCTGGTCCACCAGATGCGGGTGCGGATCATCACCTCCTCCGCCTTCACCGGCGACAAGGTGCTCGGCGCGATCCTGTTCGAGATGACCATGGACGGGGAGGCGGATGGCAAACCCGTGCCTCAAGCCCTGTGGTCGCGCGGAGTCGTGCCGTTCCTCAAGGTCGACAAGGGCCTCGAGGACGAAGCCGACGGGGTCAGGTTGATGAAACCCAATCCGGGGCTCGGCGCCTTGCTCGAGCGTGGGGTCGCCAAGGCTATGTTCGGAACCAAGATGCGCTCGGTCATCGAGCGCGCCAGCGCGAGCGGCATCGCGGCGATTGTCGAACAGCAGTTCGAGGTCGCCAATCAGATCATCGACGCCGGCCTGATGCCGATCGTCGAGCCCGAAGTCTCGATCAACAGCGCCGACCGCGCGCAATCGGACGCGCTATTGCTGGCCGAGCTGACCAGGGCCCTGGATGCGCTTCCCGAGGATCGCCAGGTGATGCTCAAGCTGTCGCTGCCGGTGAAGCCGGGGCTGTTCACCCCGCTGGTCGAGCATCCGCGGGTGCTCAAGGTGGTCGCGCTGTCGGGCGGGTTCAGCCGCGACGAGGCGTGCCGCGAGCTGGCGCGCAACCCGGGCGTCATCGCCAGCTTCAGTCGCGCACTGCTTGAAGGCTTGCGCCACGACATGAGCGACGCCGAATTCAACGCCACTTTAGGCCGCTCGATCGACCGGATTTACGAAGCTTCGGTCGACAAGGCCGACGCCTGAAGCGGCTTTAAAGGCCGCGCCATTCGAAGGTGAAGCTGGACGCCGCAGGGCCGCCGGGGGCAGTCTTCGGCGGCATCGCCTCGACCAGGGTGAGCGTCCCGCCCGGCAGTGGCAGCGGCTGGCCGAGGGTTAACCGGCGAACGCCGTCGGGCTGGCCGGGAGTTCCGATCAGCGCCTCAAGGATCAGTCGGCCAGCCCATACGCATTGCACGCCCGGCGCGCAGCGGCTGTCCTCGATCACCCGTTGCGGCACGATGCGGATGCCGTTGATACTGGCGCGGCCGCCGAAACCGAGGGTTGCGACCGCGGTGGCGTTCATCACCGGCATTCCCGCCATCGGTGGCGGCGGCGGCGCATAAGGGTAAAGCGGCGGGGCCATCGCGCAGGCGCCCAGCACGCCCGACAGCGCAAGCGAAACGAGTGCTCTCATTGCGCCACTCAACCATCAGGCTAATGAGCAGGCCATGAACGACGACGAAGTTACCGACCTCGCCTTATTCCCGCCGCGCCGGGCCGAGCGTTGCGACCTCTATCTGATCAGCCCGCAGGAGGTTGGTGGCGAATTTCCCGACCGCCTCCGCGCTGCGCTGGAACCCGGGGTGGCGACCGCGTTCCAGCTGAGGGTCAAGGATGTCGCCGACCATGACCTCGCCCGGCTCGCCGAACCGCTGCAACGGATCTGCGCCGACCATGACGTCTCCTTCATCGTCAACGACAGCATGACGCTTGCGCAGCGCCTCGGCGCCGACGGACTCCACCTCGGCCAGTCCGACGGCGACATCCGCGAAGCGCGCGCGCTTCTGGGTCCGGATGTGCAGATCGGCCGGACCTGCCACGACAGCCGCCATCTGGCGATGGAAGCAGGAGAGGCGGGAGCCGATTATGTCGCCTTCGGCGCATTCTATCCGACCACGACCAAGCCATCGCATTACCGCCCATCGCCGGTCCTTCTGAGCTGGTGGTCGTCGGTGTTCGAACTGCCGTGCGT
>JARXKO010000132.1:2335-4507 GCA_030271595.1 Pseudomonadota bacterium
CCTCTGGCCGGGCTGATCCGCCAGGCGCGGAGCGATTTCAAGTCGCTCACAATGCGCAAGTTCGAGTCTGGCACCTGCACCGTTCGTGGACTTGAATTTCGCTGCTCCTGGTCATTTCCGAGCGATGCCTTTGCGATTGCCGAAGCGCAAAGCGAGCGGGTGCAGCATTGCGCGCTTGCCCAGCCGGGAGTCGAAGCCGTGGCGTCGAAGAAGGGGGAAACCGGATTTGCCCTCGAGGACGATCTGACGCTGTTCGTTTCCGCGCCCGAGCCCGACATGGGCGACTGGCAGGTCCGCATCCGCGTGGTCGAGAACGGGCCGGTCGAATAACCCCGCTTGCGGCGGAAACGTTTCGGCGCTCCATCGTTGCACCCTCAAACCGTTTTCACGCCGAGGGAGAATGACGTTGCGTAAATTCCTGCGCCTGACCACTGCAATCGCCGCGATTGCCGCCACCGCCGCGGTCGCCCAAACTCAATCGGCCAAGCCCGCTGCCAAGCCCGCGGCGGCGGCCAAGACCGGCGGCAAAGCATGGACCCCGCCGGGTACGAAGGGCTCGCCCATCGACGGCAAAATATTCCATGCCCAGGTCCTCCTCGATGTCGCCGGTTTCCCGTCGGGCGTGGTCGATGGCAAGAAGGGGATGGTGTTCGAACAGTCGGTGCGCGGGTTCCAGCAGGCGCATGGCCTGCAACCCAGCGGGCAATTGGACAACTCCACCCGCGCCGCCTTGCTCGAGGACAAAAGGCCGTCGACGGTGATGGTCAAACTGACCCCCGACCAGCTCGCCGGGCCGTTCGTTTATCCCTTCCCCAAAAAGCCCGAGGACGAGGCCAAGCTGAAATTCATGGGCTATCGCAACATGCTCGAGAAACTGGCGGAGGAATTTCACACCACGCCGGCCACGATCGTCGCCCTCAATGGCCCGGACAAGTTGATTGGACCTGGTCAGACCCTTCGCCTGCCCAACATCATCCCCGCCAATCGTGATTATGCCGGAGCGAAAGGCGACATCGCGCAATGGATGGGCCTGCTCAACGTCGATTCCGGCAAAACGCTCGGCGACTATGTCGTGGTCAGCAAAAAGGAAGGCGTGCTCCGCGTGATGAAGGGGGCTCCGCCGGCCGGGCCGCTGACCAAGGACCCGGGCAAGGGCGGCAAATTCGTCGCGCCGACCGATCTTGGCAGCGGCACCGTCATCGCCCAATTTCCGGTGACGATGGGCTCCACCCACGATCCCTTGCCGCTGGGCCTGTGGAAAGTGACGACCTATGCGTTTCTGCCGCCATTCCATTACCAGCCGGATCTGTTCTGGGATGCCAAGGATCCAACCGCCGACGACAAGCGCATGGCACCGGGGCCCAATGGCCCGGTCGGGCTGGCGTGGCTCGATTTGACCAAGGAGCATTATGGAATCCACGGCACGCCCACTCCCGAGACCATCGGCCGCGCCGAAAGTCACGGCTGTATCCGGCTGTCGAACTGGGATGTGCTACGGTTGTCGCGGATGCTGAAGCCTGGATTCAAAGCGGTCTTCGTCAACTGATCGGGAGACAATTTTGAGGATTCTTATCTCCGCTGCCATTTCGGCGATCGTGACGAGCCTGTTCTGGATCTGGTTCTATGGCTCGGCACCGGCGACCAACGGCAAGATCAGCGCCGCCGGCGACATCGCGACGGTCGTCCCCGCGGGTTCGGCGCCGGTTGCGATCGCCGAAGGGATCGAGGTCGGCCCGGCCGGCCTCGCCATCCCGGTCGCCGGGGTCAAGGCGAACCAGCTGAGCGACACCTTTACCGCGGCCAGGGCCAATGGAGCCCGCCGCCACGATGCCATCGACATCATGGCGCCCGAAGGCACACCGGTGTTCGCCGCTGCCGACGGGACGGTCGAGAAACTGTTCAACAGCGCGCGCGGCGGGATCACCCTCTACGAGCGCTCGCCCGACCAGCGCTGGGTCTATTATTACGCCCATCTGTCGGCTTACGCTCCCGGCCTCGGTGAAGGCCAGCAGGTCAAGCGCGGCCAGCTGATCGGCCGGGTCGGCCATAGCGGCGATGCCAGCGCCGACGGCCCGCACCTCCATTTCGCGATCAACCAGATGGCGGTGGGGGAGAAGTGGTGGAACGGGACTCCGATCAATCCCTATCCCTTGCTTGCCGGAAAGAAGGTCA
>JARXKO010000133.1 GCA_030271595.1 Pseudomonadota bacterium
GGTCGCCGCAATCGACGTGCGGGGTGTAGCTCGGCTTATGCTTGCCGCGCAGGATGTTGGCGACGATCGTCGCCAGGCGGCCGACGATCAGCCCGTCGGCATCGACCAGGTGCCATTTCTTGTCGACGTCCTGGGGACGGATCGACTTGGTCGTCTTCATCAGCGCCTTCATGGGCGAGGACCTCTTCTCGTGAATAAGAAAAGCGGCGCCTGGATCGCTCCTTGGGGCACCGCCGTCGCGGGCCTAATTGCCGGGCAGGGGCAAAAAGTCAAGCATTTCCGCGCTATTGCCGACGGGTAAAATGTTACCCTGGGACTGTCGCGGAGCTGCAATCCTGTTATGATAGCGGTTCGTCGCGGGGGAGAGTCCGATGGATTTTGACACTGCAATGCTGCTTGCGCTGGTCGCCAGCTTTAGCGTCTTCATGGGGATCGAGGCGCTGATTCCCTCTGGCCGCGCCATGCCCGCGGTCCCTCATTGGCGGCTGATCGGGTTCGCCGCCCTCGCCGCGACCCTGGCGGTGTTTGTGTTCGCGCCGTTGTTCCTGGTCCCATTATTGCCGCCGATGGCGCTGGTCGACTTGAACCATTGGGGCAATTGGGCCGCGCTGCCGGTATGGATGCTGGGCACGTTCCTCAATTACTGGTTTCACCGGCTGATGCATTATTTCGACGTGCTGTGGCGGGCGGGCCATCAGCTTCACCACAGCGCTGCCCGGGTCGACGTCGCCTCGGCGATGATGTTTCATCCGGTCGATGCGCTGGTTCAAGGCGTGCTCGGACCGCTACTCGCCGCCGGCCTGTTCAATTCGACCCCTTATGCCGCGGCGTGGGCCGGGCTGTGGGGCTTCTGGGTCGGAGTCTATCAGCATTGGGACGTCCGCACGCCGGCGTGGACCGGGTGGTTCATCCAGCGGCCCGAAGCGCATTTGCTCCATCATGAGCGCGAGGTTCACGCCCGCAATTTCGGCGACATGCCGCTGTGGGATCGCCTGTTCGGAACCTACGGTGAGCCGGTCGAGCGCACGGTCGAACTCGGCTTCGCGCCGGGGCGCGGGCGGCGCTGGCTGGCGATGGCGGCGTTCGTCGACGTCAATCGCGCCGAAGACGAAAAGGCCCGGATCAGCCTCTAGCGATCAGCGGGCGATATTGTCCTCGACCCACTCGGCATAAGCGGGGAGCACCTTGTCGGCTGGCCATGATTCAACGCACGGTACGGCGTAGCTGTGGAGTTCGGCGATGCGGGTGATGAGGCGATCGGCGGCCTCGCTCGAGGTCTTGAACAGCGCCGCAAACTCGGTCGAGTCCTCGATCTTGCCCTGCCAGCGGTAAATCGAACGAACGTCGCCGAGCAGATTGACGCAGGCGGCGAGCTTTTCGTCGACCATCGCGCGGCCGATGCGCCCGGCTTCGTCGGCGTTGGCGAAGACCGCGTAAACCGCGACCACGCTCATGCCTGCTTGCGGCCAAGCTCGTGCGCGCCCCACACGGTCGCCGCGAGGAGCAGCGCGCCGGTCGCCTGGTGGAGCACCGCGAGCCACAGTGCGATCCCGCTCATCACGGTCGCGATGCCGAGCACGATCTGCGTACCGAACGCTGAATGGATGGCGATCGACGCGGCGCGCGCGCCCTCCGCCGCTTTCACCTTGCGCGCGAACAGCACCAGCGCCCCGACCACCACCCACGCCCACCAGCGGTGGAGGAAATGAAGCAGATAGAGGTCGTGGGTGACGGCGAAGAGCGTGCCTTTGGACCAGTCGATGCCAGCCGGCACCAACTGGCCGTTCATCAGCGGCCAGTCGGTGGCGACGGTGCCGGCGCGGAACCCCGCGACCCACGCCCCGAGCAGCAGCTGGACGAACAGGATCGCAAGCGTGATCGCGGCGGCTTTGGTCAGCCGGGCAGGGCGCGACCGCGGATCGCGGGCAAGCGCGCGCAAATCGAGCGCAGTCCACAGCACCGCCGCCATCAGGAACAGCGCCAGCAGCAAGTGGGCCGAGAGGCGATAGGGGCTGACCTCGGTCCGGCCCTCCAGCCCCGACAGGACCATCAGCCAGCCGACCAGCCCCTGCATCCCGCCGAGCACGAACAGGATCGCGAGGCGCGGTCCATAGCCCGCTGGAATCTGCCGCTTCCACGCGAACCACAGCAACGGCACCGCGAACACCAGGCCGAGGATGCGCCCGAGCAGACGGTGGACCCATTCCCAGAAGAAGATGAATTTGAAACCGCTCAGGCTCATGCCCGAAGCGGCGACGACCTCACGATATTGCGGAGTCGCCTTGTAGAGGTCGAAGGCGTGCTGCCAGTCGGCCTTGGTCAACGGCGGGATCGCGCCTGACAACGGTTGCCATTCGGTGATGCTGAGGCCGCTTTCGGTGAGCCGCGTGATGCCGCCGACGACGACCATCGCGAACACCATCGCGGCGACGATGAACAGCAGCGAAGCGATGGCCGCGGGGCGCGGGCGGGGAGCGGAACGGGTCATTGCCGGCGCCTATGCCCCCGGAGAGCGGCGGGCGGCAAGGGTCTGACCATCTCGGCAATGCAATGTTATGTTGTAACTTGTCCTCGAACGGACTATATGCGCGCTTCATGTCGCCGTTCGCCATTCCAACCTCCCGGCTCGACCGGATTGCCATGGGCCTGTCGGGCCTGTGTCTGGTCCATTGCCTGGCGACCGCGGTGCTGCTCGGCCTGCTGGCCTCGGCCGGCGGGATGCTCGGCTCGCCACTGATCCATGAAGTCGGCCTTAGCATTGCCATGGTCCTGGGCAGCATCGCGCTTGGCCGCGGGGTGCTCGAACACGGGTTTCTTTTGCCGAGCGCGGTCGGCTCGCTCGGGCTCGGCATAATGGCCGGCGCGCTGACCATGCCGCACGGCGGCAACGAACCGATTTTCACGGTCCTCGGGGTGATGATCCTCGCCCTCGGCCACCGCCTCAACCGGATCGCCAACGACTAAGGCTCGGCCAACAACGCTCATGCCCGTACACGATCATCAGCTCCACGAAGGCGAATCGCTGCGCGAGGCGGCGCGCGAACGGCTGACCCGCCAGGGCGAGCAATGGACCGGGATGCGCGAAGCGGTGTTCGACGCGCTCGCCGGGTTCGACAAGCCGGCATCCGCTTATGACATCGCCGAAGCCGTGTCCAAGGCACAGGAACGGCGGGTCGCGGCCAATAGCATCTACCGGATCCTCGATTTGTTCGTTGGCGCCAACCTCGCCCGCCGGGTCGAAAGCGCCAACGCCTATGTCGCCAACACCCATCCCGATTGCCTCCACGATTGCATCTTCCTCATCTGCGACCAGTGCGGGCAGGCGGTGCATATCGACAATGACCGGCTGACCGGCGGGGTGCGCGATGCCGCCAAGGAAGCCGGATTCACCCAGACCCGTCCGGTGATTGAAGTGCGCGGCACTTGCGGCGACTGCGATCCCAACTGAGCGCGCCTAGCGCGTCGGGTGACAGCGCGCGCGCAAGCGCGTAAGGCGCGGCCTGATGAGCGACCGCCCGTCCACCCCATTGCTCGACAGCGTCACGCTTCCCGCCGATTTGCGCGCGCTGGATAAGGAGCAATTGCCGGCCTTCGCCGACGAGCTGCGTGCCGAAATGATTTCCGCGGTGTCGCAGTCGGGCGGTCATCTTGGGTCCGGGCTCGGCGTGGTCGAGCTGACCGTCGCGGTCCATTATGTGTTCGACACGCCGTCCGACAAATTGATCTGGGACGTCGGCCACCAGGCTTATCCGCACAAGATCGTCACCGGCCGCCGCGATCGCATCCGCACGCTTCGCCAGGGCGGGGGGCTGAGCGGCTTCACCCGCCGGGCGGAGAGCGAATACGACCCGTTCGGCGCGGCGCACAGTTCGACCTCGATCTCCGCTGCGCTCGGTTTTGCGATGGCCAACAAGCTGGCGGGCGATCCGGGCCGCGCGATCGCGGTCATCGGCGACGGCGCGATGAGCGCCGGAATGGCCTATGAGGCGATGAACAATGCCGCGGATGCCGGCAACCGGCTGATCGTCATTCTCAACGATAACGACATGTCGATCGCGCCGCCGGTCGGAAGCCTGCGCAACTCGCTTGCGCGGCTGGTCAGCTCGAACAAATATCTCGCGCCGCGGCGGGTGGCGCAGACGATTGCGCGGATGATGCCTGACCGGGTCCACGACTGGGCGCGCAAGGCCGAGGAATATACCCGCGGCTGGATGACCGGCGGGACATTGTTCGAGGAACTGGGCTTCTATTACGTCGGGCCGGTCGACGGCCATGACGTGCGTGCGCTGGTCGAAATCCTTGAAAATGTCCGCGACGCCGACATCGGGCCGATGCTCGTCCACGTCGTGACCAAGAAGGGCAAGGGCTATGCCCCGGCCGAAAGCGCGGCCGACAAATATCACGGCGTGGTCAAGTTCGACGTC